>JAUXGE010000334.1 GCA_030622435.1 Planctomycetota bacterium | reverse complement strand
TCGTCCTTCGTCAACCGCAGGTCGATTATCGGCTGAAGATCGTCAGGTTCCGCCGGCTGCAAGCCGATTGATTCCATCCACTTGAGCGACGACGGGCTTGGTGGACTGACAAAAGCGGCGGATCGGCCAGCCAATCTCGATTCGACCTGGTCCGGCGTGATGAGCGCGGCCGCGCCCAAACCGGCGGCAGTTATCAGCTCCTCATCAGAAGGCTGGTTGCCCATCCAAACAGCATCCTCGAAGCCGAGCACCGGTCGAGCCAGGATGCACCCTTCGCTGCCGTCACTGCCGGGCTCGATGATCAAGGCCGCTCCGGGTACGGGTGGACCGCCGAAATACAGATAGCTGCTGCCTGCCCGGAACGGGTGTGTGTTGGTTGCGTAGTGCCTTGCCCGAGACCGACCGGCGAGCAGGAGCAGGGGGCGGGGCAGTCCGGCGGCCAGTCTCGCACGACGTTCGCGGTAGGTTTGAGGTGGAGCCACCATGTTCAAGCTGCCGTCGCTCATCGCTCGTTCTCCCTCAGCAGGGCCGAAGCGGCCTCACCACACGTTGCCCGCCAGCATCCGTTTTCCGACGATCACAGGTTACCGTCGAGGTGCGATGGCTGCAAAGCCAGAGCAGACAGGGAATCGCGTATGGGAGCGATCGTGCTTACGAGCCGTTGCTGCCCAGCATGTTATGCCGGCCCGGGCAGGGGTTTCCTTTTAGTGGCGTGCCGGGTGCCCAAGAGAATCTGTGCTTCGCCGGTCAAGTGCTCCGTCAACCTCGAGTTCGCGGGTCCGGTGGGATGCCACGGGCAGATCGTCTGCCCGTGGACACTGGCGGGCGAGCCGCCAGTGGCACCCAGGCTCCATCCGATTATACCCGGATCGGATGCATCGTCTCTATCATCAAGACAACGCTTGTGCGAGATGCACTCTACGCGGAATCACTGTCAGTGACTTCTGTCGGAGATTGGAGCAAGCGTCCGGTTGTCTCTTCCTCCCGTGAAGCACGGAGGTCTTCGATCTTGTCGAGGTTGCGATCGAGCTGGCGCGTGCGGACGCCAACGAGATTCTCGTACTCCTTCAATGCCGCTTTGAGCCGTTCGCCCATCTTGTCCATGCCCTCTGTGTACTTGCGCCATTGCTTGTTGAACTCGGAGAGCAGTTCCTGAACCTGCCTCGAGGTTTGCTCGAGCCGGAAGTTGTCGGTGGCTTGCCGGATGACGGCTAGAATCGCGTAGAGCGTCATCGGCGAGCAGAGAACGACCTTGCTGCGCATCGCGTCATCAAGCAGGCTGCTGTCGCGCTCGTGTATGAAGGCGTACACCTGCTCATTCGGAATGAACACCAGGACGTAATCCACAGTCCCTTCGGCCGGGTTGATGTACTCGCGGGTCGTTACCTCCTTGATCCTCGACCGGACATCCCTCAAGAACTGCGCAGTGCTTGCCGTTCGTGTCGATTCATCCTCTGCGTTGAGCATTTTGAGGTAGTTGGCCAGCGGGAACTTGACGTCCATGTGGACCTGGCGGTTGTCGGGCAACTTGAAGGTGAAATCCGGCCGGGTTCCCTCGGCAACCTGTTGCTGCTTGACGTAGTTGACTCCCTCGATGAAGCCGGCCAGCCGCAACACGTCTTCGGCCATTCTCTCGCCCCATTGTCCGCGGTGCTGAGGGTTGGCGAGTGCTTCGCGGAGTTGACCGGTCGTTTCCTGGAGGCGGTTCGTTGCTTGCGTCGTCCGTTCGAGTTGCCCCTTTAGCGAGCCGTGCGATTCAGACCGTTGCTTTTCGACTCGCTGGATCAGCTCGTTGAGCTCTCCAAGCTTGGCGCCCATCACCTCCAAACGAGCATCTATGAGCTTCTTCTTCTCCTCCAGGGTCTTTGCTCCCTCGATCGAATGCTGTTCGAGTTTCGTCCTGGCGAGTTTGAGGAAGTCATCTGCGTTTGTCGACAAAGCCTCGCGTGAAAGAGCGGCGAACTTGGTCTCGAGTTGTTGAATGACGACGCCGAGCTCCTCTGCGCGATCCTTGTGTGACTCTTCGATCAGCCGCTCTGCGAGAGCGGCCTCATGCCGCCGGCGCAAAGAGATCACGAATAGCACGAGTGCCGCGCCGACGACACAACCAGTTAGAATAAGTATCGCTTCGCTCAAGGGAACCTCGCAGGATCACAGGACGCCGCTGGGCGGCCGATGCGGTAGCCAGTCCGTGCGGTGGGCCGCAGAGTCGGGTGGTCGGATTCACCGAGCCATGATGCCACAGTACCGGACGCCATCCTATTGAGTGGTAGATGGTCTCGCAAACGGATGCGCCGGTCCCGTCGCAATGCCCTGCCAAGGCTGAGCTGATGCTTCTGCCGCCTGGCCGATCGCAGCCCATCTTGCTCTCCCTTGCCTCACTTGTCGTTCCGTGTGTCATCTCGCAGGTGCAGACGTCAGGCTTGACCCATTATGCCCAGCCGGGACAAGTAGACCGGGCTGGGGCAGGGAGCAGGCTACAGAGCCGGTTCTATCGGTCCACGGGGTCAATGGATTTCAAGGCACGCCGATTGGAACCAGCTTACTGCGTCATCGTGCCGTCATCGTGGAAGTTTCGCGGAACTGAGGAGGGGTGTGAATGCAAGATCGGTTCGCCGCGAC
This sequence comes from Planctomycetota bacterium, assembly GCA_030622435.1. Taxonomy (GTDB): domain Bacteria; phylum Planctomycetota; class Phycisphaerae; order UBA1845; family UBA1845. The sequence continues at coordinate 2,471 of JAUXGE010000334.1, read as the reverse complement.
CGTTGGGCTGTTCCTGCTAGCCGCTACCGTCGGATGCTCCGCGCCCGCACATCGTGCTGCCCTGGGTCCATCCGATTATGCGGTTACCACGGTCGTTGCAGAGGCACACTTAATTTTCAATCCGGAATGGACAGGGCTGCCTTCAGTGGATTCCATGAGAAGTGATTGGCCATCCAGCGTGGGGCACCAGGCCTTTGGTGAGGATGTGTGGTATGAGGAAACGATAGTCGACAGGCAAGGCCGTTTCGGACATTCCGACCATCGTGACTACTACCGTCGTTTTACCGCGGTTCGCACCGGTCGAGCCGGACGGTAGAGCAAGCTCTATCCAAGTGTAGAGTCCGACAGCGAGTTTGGCCCGACAGCAACCGGTATTCGACGCTACACTTGCCCTGAAAGCGCCGTAGGTTCGCGCGCCACAGCTCGCTTCGCCCATTCTCCACCAACCTGCCACCCACTTCAGGATGAACAATCAAGTGCTTTGGAAGGTCCGGAAACAAAGCTTGATCGCAGCAAGTCCTTGATGTAGTATGAGTTACGGTTGTTTGGGGCCGGGTGCGTGTTCGGCTAAATGTGGGTGTCTTCGTCGTTCAAGTCCACGGTCAGCCATCCCAGATGGCTGCAGGTGGTCTTACCCGCTGGCCCCGAACCGAGCGTTCGTACGAGGGATTCACAGCCCGGCGAGTCGCGGAATGTCCACGGTAACTAAAAAAGAGATCATCGACCGCATCGCGGACGAGGAGCGGTGCAAACGCGTTCAGGTCAAGGGCATCATCCAGGCTTTTCTGGACATGATTGTCGATGAGCTTAGCAAGGGGAATCGCCTCGAGTTTCGGGATTTCGGCGTCTTTGAAAGCAAGATCAGAGCTCCTCGGCAAGCGCAGAATCCCAAGACGATGGACAAGGTGCAGGTCCCGTCAAGGAGGACGGTAAAATTCAAAGTTGGTCGTGTCATGAAGATGCGATTGCTTGATGCGCCCCCTACCATCGATAAGGCAACCGGGCTTGTGGTCGAAGCTTCAGCTCAGCGTGAATGAGCGTGGGCTGCTCGTTCCCCTTGTTCACGCGCCATTTTGGACATAGGTAATCAGTTTGTAGATGAGCCTCGCGGCGAGGAACTCGGTGACGACCTGTCCTGGAATCGGCATGACCTCGACGACGTCGGCTCCGACGACCCTCTTCTCGGCGGTTACGCGTCGTAGAAGGTCGGTTACCTGATACCAGTCGAGTCCGCCGGGTTCGGGCGCCCCTGTGCCGGGTGCGTAGGCGGGATCGAAACCGTCGATGTCGACCGTCACGTAAACAGTATCTCCAAGCGCGCCGATTGCACGGTCGATCCAACTGTCATTGCGGTGACACTCGCGCGCGGTGATCACTTCGATCCGGTTGCGTTTTACGAACCGATGGCCCTCCGGTGATATCCCGCGTACACCGACCGGAACGAGACGTGCGCCCATATCGAAGACCCGCCTCATGGAGGCGGCATGCGAGTAGGGGCTGTTCTGGTAGCTGTCTTGCAGATCGAGGTGTGCGTCGATCTGCAGGACCGAGAGTTCCTTGTGGCGGGTCATGGTCGCACGGACGAGTGCGGCGCTGACGCTGTGGTCGCCTCCGAGTCCGATGAGAAACTTGCCGCTTCGCACGACGCGCCGGGCGTGTTTGAACAGATCCTCATGCATGGACTCCGGGCCGGCGAGGTTCGGCTCGACCGCATCCATCGTCGCAATCCCGCACTTGTAGCACTCGTCGCTGAATTCCTCGTCGAACCACTCGAGATGTTGAGATGCGGTGATGATGGCGGCAGGGCCGTTTCGCGCACCGGGCATCCAACTCGCCGCGGCGTCGTAGGGTATGGGCAGAACGACGTAGCGCGCAGTATCGTACCGGCAGTACTCCTCATCCAGTCCCATGAAGTTGTACGGGATCGTGTCCACTTTGCGTTTTCTTCCTGATTGACGAGGCTTGGTGCCCATCCGATATTCTCTGAACCGAAGTTGCGTCACACCGGATCACTTACCTGTCGCCTGTCCCGACTGGGAGACCTATCCCCAATCCGCAATCGCCAATCCCCAATTGGTGGGTCGCCCTTGGTTTCAGCCTTGGGGCTGGGTGGCCCATGGCTTTAGCCGTGGGGGGACGCGAATCGTTGTGTCAACCATCTTACCTGGTTGAGAATCACAAATCATCGAACAACTCGGGATGCTCCTCCCGCAGGGCGGGTTTGTCGCGGGCCGACCTCCGCAGCTCATCCGTCAACTTGTCTATTCGTCCGGACAACCGTCGTAGTGGTCGCGGCTTGACCCTAGCCATTGCGTATTGAGCGATCAGGGGGAAGGTGATCGAGGCGCACGAGTAAACGACGACGTTGTTCTTCTGAGCGTCGCGGATCTTACCCCAGCTCCGTGCCTCCGACGGCGTCGCACCGGAGAGGCCGCCCCAGTGCGTCGGGTCTGCCGTCAATTGCAGGCAAT
>JAUXGE010000306.1 GCA_030622435.1 Planctomycetota bacterium | reverse complement strand
GACCAGGCCGGTGCCGTCTTCGATCTCGTTTTGGTCGGAGAGCAGTTTCGCACGGCGCCGGCAGTGTTTGCCGAATCCTGGCCGAGCCTGCAACCACATTTCATCCACGCCGGTTTCGTTCCCGACCGATCAGAGTACTTGGCACTCGTGAAACGATGTGACATCGTCGTGAGCACGGCCATTCAGGAGAACTTCGGGATCGCAGTGGCCGAGGCGATCCTCGCCGGCTGTCAGCCGTTGTTGCCCAATCGTCTGGCGTATCCGGAGCTGATCCCGGAGGAGTTCCATGATTCTTGCCTGTATTCCAGCGATGCCGTGCTATACGACCGGCTTCAATACCTGATCGACGGCACAGGTCGGATGAATTCGACGCGATTGACCGAGCTGAGGGAGGCGACTGAGAGCCGGTTCGGAGCAGAACATATCGTTCAGAGAATCGACGAAGAGCTGGGATCCGTCGTGCGGCGTGTTCGTAGCTGATCTGGCGTCCCCATTTCAGTGGATCGAGCCAGTGAGCATGCGGACGCCTCTATTCGGCCCAATAATCAACGTCCTATAATATATGTTATGTCACATTGGATTATCGGACGTTTAGAAGAGTTCGGACCGAACTCGTGGAAAGACCTGCCAGCCTCTAATCCTTACGCTTCGAGAGTGACGATTCCCGTGCCTCGTCGTGTTTTTGACCTGTTTTCTTACAGCGCAATGTGGCTCTTCAAAGTCGTCTTTTACCCTACGGTCTGCGGCCTCGGGTTCCCGATTTCTTTGGGCGCGTGGGCTGACCGGCCGTGTCTCCATCCTGGGTACGCAATTCCGACAGATCAATTCCCTGAACGATTTCGATCTGCTGGCGGGAAGGGTTGAAGCGATAGGCGATCAGTTTCGCGGAGGGAGAATCGAGTACGTAGACGTATTCCTCATCGGCGGCGGCCACCTTCCCGACGGTGAGCACGTAGTCGCCAGCAGATGTCGTCATACCGTCGGCCCAAGCAGGTTCAGGTCGTGTGTTGATGATGAGCAGTCCGACCAGGAGGATCGCTGAAGTTGTCGACAAGATGCCGATTGTAAAGTCTCGCGAGTCCAGAGTTCGATTATTGGTATCCACGGCTTGGCCCCTACTTTGGACGATTGAAGTCTCTGCGGAGGTCGCGCGGCGCGGCCGCTACGAGTTCGTTGGTGTGCCCGTCAACCGGGTAAAACGCATGCAATGTTCGCTTTGGAACATCGACGACGAAGAGCGTGTGGTAGCTCTGTCCCGCTACCTTTGCCGTAACACAGGCAAAATCACCCGGTCGGGCGCTCATCTGTGCGAACACGGACGGAAGCGAAAAGCTGCCGAACAGCAAAAGACCGAGCAACAGCAGATTCACCCCGACCAGGATTACCACAAGGGAACGTTTCGATAGCACGGGAACAGTTCCTTTCCGGATACAAGAACACCTCAGCCCTGTCTCAGGCTGCGGTTGCCTGGCAGCGTTACTTCTGCACACGCCGCAGATTCACGAAAGCCGGCACGCAGACTATAAGCAGAATGACCAGGGCAAGTCCCCAGTAAACCATGCCGCCCGTTTCCTCTTCGTCCAGGCGTGCCCTGCGCTGGGCCCAGGCCGTCGTCGCCGCGGACAGATGCAGTGCCGCTGCCACGACCAGGATCCACGCCCGCCGAGTGTTCAACCGCCACCAACCACCAAGATATTTCCGATAACGTCTCATGAGCAGTATTCTACCGGCGATGTGGCGTTCGTAAACCGGTGTGTGCTGATTGTGCTCAGGGCGGTCTTCCCCCCCACCGTGATTTCAGAGGGGCTCTTGCCGAAGTACTGAGAAGAGACTTGGGGTCAAATGATCACAGGGTGCCAGAGAAACGGGGAGAGATTTCGAGGAGGCATGCCGGCCGTCAGTTATCAGCATGAAGCTGGGGCCACTCTCCCCGTTTCCTCTGGCTTTCCTTACGCGGGCATCCTTCCGGGGGTTGCCGGATTCGGTGCACAGACACACTACTTCTTCGCAAGCTGGGGAGTCACCGATCGCTACAGCTCAAACGACCCTTGACCTCCCACTCGTGTCGTCGGGAACGAGTGCCGAGCCAACCGGAACCAAGTGGCCTCGAGGGTTTTTCCGCCATCTGCTGCCGCACTTCCAGCACTGCAGAATGACCTCGCCATCTATGATTTCCGCGTAGAACAGCTGGCCACAGCATCCGTTGCCGTTCGTTTTGTCATCAGTTGCGTGCATTCCTCACTATTCCCTAGACCGCCACCCTGGTGAGGCTGGAAACGCAGGGAAGACGGGTCACCAAAGCTGCCATGCCATACCTCCAATCTGTCTAGCGTAAAAGCGGGACATTACTCACGCCGATTCCCATGATTCGTTGGTTTTTTTCGTTTTTGCGCATCGATGTCGTGCGCAAACTTGCGTGAGCATCCCCCCATGACTACTATTAGAGTTGTATGGGAAAGTCGGAGGGTTTGCGTTCGTGGTGGCTCAGGAGTTAGACCTGACGCGTCGCGCTGTGGGTGGCGATCGTCGAGTTCTTGCGCAGCTTCTTGAACGAAGCGCGCCCGTGATCAGGCAGCGGCTGGCTGGTAAGTTACCTCGGCGCTGGCAGCACGCCCTATCCATCGACGACGTCATGCAGCAGACGTTCGTCGATGCGTTCATTGACATCGAGCGATTCACTCCGAACGGGGAAGGTTCGTTTTCGGCATGGCTGGGAACGCTCGCTCAGCACAACCTTCTCGATGCCCTGCGAATGCTCGAGGCGGACAAACGCGGCAACGGACGTTCAATGGTCCGGTTTCAGAACGCCGAGGAATCGTTCGTATCGCTGGCCGAAATCCTGCAGGCGGCGGATCGCACCCCGAGTCGGCTGGTGGCCAGACAAGAGGCTTATGCCGATCTGAAATCGGCCGTGCGGCAGCTCCCCGACCTTTATCAACAGGTCGTTCGGATGTACGACCTCGAAGTTCGCCCGGTCTCCGATGTCGCCCGAGAGCTTTGCAGAAGCCCGGGGGCCGTGTATATGATCCGCGCCCGGGCGCATCGCCAGCTTCGACAGATCATGGGCAGCGTATCGGCCTACTTGACCGGCGGATAGCCCGGTACGGATACTGCGCCGAACCCATCATCAGGTCTCGGGCTCTCGCCGGGGGGTGGCAGACGATGGAAACGCCGGGAGCCGATGAAGTTCAGGCCGATCACGACAAGGGGCTGATCAATGCGGCCCAAGACGAAGCGAGCGCGCTGAGTAAAGCCGGTCAGGCGCAGCATCCACTACCCGATTCCGTACCCGGATTCAAGATCCTTTCCGAACTCGGGCGTGGAGGGATGGGCGTCGTCTACAAGGCAATCCAGCTTTCCACGAAACGCACGGTAGCTTTGAAGGTGATGCTTGCCGGGCCGTTCGCCTCGGGCGCCTCCAGCCGGCGATTCCGTCGCGAAGTGGAGTTGACGGCGAGGTTTCAGCACCCGGCCATTGTTCGTGTGCTGGAGAGTGGAGAGGCTGCCACCGGGCAGCTCTTCTATGCCATGGACTTTGTTCAAGGCGACCATCTTGACCGTTGGCTCGAGGTCACCGAGCCTGATCTTGCACAGAGACTCCGGCTGTTCGGAGCGGTTTGTGAGGCCGTCGATTATGCCCATGCCCAAGGCGTTGTGCATCGTGATTTGAAGCCCGCCAACGTGCTTGTCGATACCGCAGGAAACCCGCATATCCTCGACTTCGGCCTGTCCAAGGCGACGGACCATACAGATGTGCGGGAGACACTCACCCTCTACACACCGACGAGCGGACCGGTTATGGGCACACTCCCCTATCTGTCGCCCGAACAAGCCTCCGGGAATGCGGAGGAAGTAGACGCGCAAACCGATGTCTACGCCCTCGGTGTCATGCTATATCAAGCGGTCTATGGGTTGCTGCCTATCGATACACGCGGCAATCCGACGGAAGTGATCCGTCGCATTCTGGAGGAACAACCATTACTACCGCCCTCATCGTCGAAGCGCGTTGACCGGGAACTCGAGACAATCGTGTTCAAGACACTCCGCAAAGAGAAGGCGGAGCGGTACGCGTCCGCCAGAGAGCTGCGTGAAGACATCACCCGGTACCTGCGACACGAGCCCATTCTCGCCCGCCAGCAGAGCAGCCTTTACATCATCCGTAAGAGGCTGCGCAGGCATCGCGCGAAGCTCGCCGCCGCCGTTGTCGTTATGGCCTTGCTCTCCGTAAGTCTTTGGGGTGGGCGCTGGTGGAAAAACCGTGAACTCGAAGGACGCGAAGCGGTCAACCGCGATGCCGTGCGGAGGTTCGTCCTGGCCATCCAGGACGAGGTGGACGCCGGACGCCTGGAGTTCGCGTTCGGGCAGGCGCGGAGTGTGTTTGACCAGTACCCGGACCTGCCCGAAGTGAGGCTTGTGTGGGCACAGGTGCAGTACAGGCTCGGCTGGAAGATGGGCGGTGCCAGTGCTCTGGTGGATGAGGCCCTCGGGGCCCTGCGCGTTGGGATCACCAAGGCGCCGGAACCGTGGGCCTACCGTATGCTGATGGCTGACATCTACGAACGGAGCGGTAATCCGGCGTGGCAAGCCGCACGAGCCCGCGCGCTGCAGGAGGCGCCCGATACCGCGGAAGCCTGGTACATTCGTTCTTACGCGACGTTGGACCTCGACACCGCAAGACGGTGCATCCTCGACGCCGTACGACGTGATCCAAAGCACCTACGGGCGTGGGAGCGCACCGCCTACCTCCAGATGCGTGCCGGATACCTTGACGAAGCCCTTATGGCCACAAGGAGGCTCATTGAGCTTGGTGCCAGCCCATACACGTGGATTGTGTATGAAGGTCGCATTCTAATCAAGAAGGGGCAGCATCGGGAAGCACTGGCAGCCTTTGCCCGGGCCAGGCAGTTGCGCAGCGCAGATTACCATTTCTACCGATCGAGTGCACTGGCCCATCTTTGTCTGTGTGAGTATTTGGAGGCGATTGCTGACTACTCCACAGCCATCGATCTTCGAGGGGGTTTGACATTGCCGTGGCTGCATTATTTCCGTGCCACGCCCTTGTGGATTTCCGGCAGGTTCGAGGAAGTCGCGGCCGAGTATCGCCTCGTACGCTCGGAACGCGGGCATCCGTCGTTTGCGGACGTCCGGCTGTTTCTGGTTTTGCGCGACTGGGCCCGGCGGCTCCACGAGGAAGGGGACGCCACACAGGCGCAAAACCGGCTGGAGGAGGCAGACAGTGTGCTTCGTATCGCCCGTGGTAGCGTGCCCGCCACGAGCTGGCTAGGTAGGATTCTCGCCTGTGCGGCCGGCGACCTTGCTCCGGGCGAGTTGGTCGCGGCCGCCGACCCTCAGAATGGCGAGCAGATGTGCGAAGCCTTTTACTACGCTGGCGAAGTGTGCCTCCTGAATGGCCGTCCGATCGAAGCCCGACAGTGGTTCGAGAAGAGCGTTGGGACGGGGCAAGTGCTCGATGAGGACGAGTGGCCTCTGGATCCGATGAGTGAGTACCACCTGGCCTTGTGGCGGCTGACGACATTGGTGGACGAAGAGAACGATACACCGGCAGTCGAGGATAATGCGGTCGGTGGATCGGCCTTGGACGATTAGCACATTCTCGGATTTCGTGTAGCAGATGTAGTGCCGCCCCTACCTTCTTGACAATTGTCACCCCCCTGCTGGATGCTGGAGGCGGGTCGATTTCAAGGAGATGGGCGATGGCTGTGCGGAACGCCAAGAGAGAAGAGCTACGACGTCTGGACT
>JAUXGE010000119.1 GCA_030622435.1 Planctomycetota bacterium | reverse complement strand
TCGGCGTGGTTCGCTAATCCTCCACCGTATGGCTCTTTCATCCACAACTCCTCACCGGCTAACCGGCGCTTTCCCCCCACCCATCCCGGCGACGCGATGACACGACTGTCCGACCCGTTTGAGCGCCGGAATGGATGGGGCACCCGCCTATGACGCCGATTCCGCAATCCAATCCATGGTCTATGAGGTCGGACACCCGTCCATTTGGTTGTTAAGACTTTTCAGATGTGCGTTCTGAACTCGTAGCCACGAAACGTAATCTTGCCTTCTAGCCACACGCTTAAGGATCCCCCTTGTAGCCATCGAAGCGCAGAAGACCAGAGCGTACGTTGGTGGGGCACCGATCATGGAGATCTGGTTCAAAACAAGCTCCAGACTCATGCCGGCTGCGATTGCTCCTGTTGAAACCGCCGTCTGCTGTATAGTGCTTGCCAAAAACCTATCTGCGGTTTTGGCTCCCTTATATACGAGAAAAGCGTTAACTAACCCATGAAGTGCTGCAACAGTTACACTTGCGCCAAACAACTGTCCGAAAAGATTCGATAGCGCTTCGGGGCCAACATTATCAAATCCTTTCCCAACAACATCCGCTGCTTCAGCAGCAGTTATGTTGATAGGGATGACATTCGCATCTAAGCCGAGTTCAGCACCCCGAGCAGTTACCTCTTCTGCAATATTGGCAGGTACAGCAAAATCTATTGCCTCAACGACTCGATCGCCATCTGTAATCAATCCTCCTTCAGCTAACTTCTGGTTGACGTCGTGCATGTGTCTGACGACACCGCCTGCATCACTATACATCTTCACCTGAATGTACTGGGTAGTACCGTCAGCTTGGTCAATCGCAACATCCCACGCTTCTTGATTGCCCAGCTCTGCAAGACGTGCGTTCAGACCCGCTGCGTGAGCTCCTTGCATAAACTGGTTCTCGCCAACCTGACCTTTGATTTTGTTGATCAACCCGAAGACAGCGCTGTCGCCATCCTGAAGTCTATCGAGCAATATGTTACGTACCTCATGATACGAATCAGCCTTCTGCCCCATCAGTTTAGCGAAACCATAGAGAAGCTCTGGAGACACCTGATCGTTAAGTCCGTCACCAACCAATAGGTCCCCTAAAACCACACCTGCTCCGACAGCAGTATGTAGCAAATTCTCTAGCTCTTCTTCTTTGTCCCATGTATCACAAAGTGTTCTGAAGCTTTGCGGCGGACCGTCTGAGTATCTATCATAGAATTCCGCTATAGTTATCATACTTGTCATCATTTCACTTGTCAGCAAGCTGTTTCTCAAGCTGCGAGATGCGTTCCAGAGCCTCGTGCAGTTTAGTTGCTAGGAGGTCATTGAACCTATCTTGTTCCATCAATCGCTCCTGCACAAGTTGATACATGGCCTCCCCGCTTATTGCGTCAAGTGTTTTGCAAATCTGACTTTGAAATGCGTCGGCTTTTTCCTTTGCTCCACTTTCTACATATTTACTCTGAACATCAGTGGCTAGATCTTTGGTTTTGCTCACGAGTTTGCGACCGCTATCAGCTTGGTCCTTAACCTTGCTCTTGGTCGCATCTGTCAGACGTTTGAGGGTGTCTTTGGGGCGCCTCATAGCTGTGTCACCTTAATAATCAAGAATAATCATGGACAGTCACCGTTTGCGACGTTTCTTCTCGCGTTTCGTTTCCGTCTGACGCGACTTCTTCGGACGGCCCACGGGCTGGGCGCGTAGTCGGCGGCCTAGCTTGTGCTCCAACTTGGCAATCAAGCGATCACCGGCCAACGGTCGTCCCGTGTGTGTGCTGCGATGGATGCGCATCGAACGCTCCTCGTCTTCCGGTCGCTGCAGCTCTCGCTTCCATTTGGCGGCCGACCATTCCGCACGCCACCAATGCATATCGAGGAGACCCGACTTTTCGAGACCGAGATGGGCACGCGCACTCGACCACGCATATCGCCACGGCACCCGAACCGCCTTGGCCCGCACCGGGTTGCGCTCGACGTAGCTGACCGCCCGCCACAGGTGCACCTTGTCGAGCGGGCACGAATGGAACCGGTTCTGCCACAGGTGGCCCGACCTGCCGTGCAACCGGTTGATGTATTGTGTGTACGCGAAGTGCGTGCGTCCTAGCGCCTTTGCGAGCGATTCCTCGGTCGCCGGCACGACCACCAGATGCACGTCGTTGGTCATCAGGCAATACGCCAGGATTCTCAGACCGTACTGCCGCGACTTGTCCTCGAGCAAATCGAGGTACACCCGCCGATCGTCCTTGACGAAGAACACGTCCTGGCAATTGTTCCCACGCTGGATGACATGATGCAGCATCCCCGGAACAACGACTCGCGCTACCCTTGACATGCCCCTCACTCTAGGACGGTGCCACTCATCTGTCAATAAACCGGTAAACCGGCGCCTGTCCTGACTTAGGCCGTTCCGAATTGGGTAAGAAGAGTGCCTGTCCCGAATAAGGGGCTGCTGCCGTGCAAGGACAGCGTCCGTGCCGTTCCACCTTGACACGTTCTGTTGTCCGAGATCAGTGGACTTCGGTGTCCGCCGAGTCCCCGGTAAGGAACTGAATGGCCGTCTGGGGAACGTGCTTGATCTTTTCGTATGCCCAGGGGCGTTCGATGCTCAGGTAGGCCATCGACCCTGCCACGCCCGTCACTCCGATGAAAAGCAGAATCACGACAGGCGTGATTACGAGGTTGCGAAGGAACAGACGGCGGCGGTCCTCCGCCGTGACGATCTCATCGATGGACTCGAGCATGGGCAGGCCGAGACTGCGCGACACCTGCCCGGAACTGCGAAATACGTGGTCGAACACTTCGGCCAGAATGACAAATGTGATTCCCGAGGCGAGACCGGCCAGAAGCGCCAGTATGACTATCATAGTCGCCTTCGGTGAGATCGGTCTGTTGCTGCCGCGGGCGGGCTGTCCCTCGGAGAACTGCAACAAACGCCCCTGCTCGATCGCTTTGATGGCCGGTTCGATGTTGGCCAGTGTACGTTCCAACTGTGCCTGTTGCTTCCTTGCCAGGGAAACCTTCCCCAGAACTTCCGCGAAGAGCTCCTGTTTGTCGTAGACTTCGCGTTTGGCCTGTTCCAGTTCCTCGATGGCCAGATCGCTGGTTTCAATGCTGATCCTGAGGTCCTTGAGCTTCGCCTGAAGTGCTGTGATCTTGACAATCAGCCCGGCGTGTTCGGATTGGTATGGAAGCCAGGGAGGATTGATTGGGACGCCGTCCGATTGGGAATCCCCTTCAACCGCCTGGTTGGTCGTGACCGTCCGGCGGTCCAGCGCACATTGCCGTTCGAGATCGGCTTCCAACCGAGTGCGGCTAACCAATAGGTCGCGGATTTCGGGGTGTTGATCCGTCATGCCGCGTGTATGGCGCAGCTTGTCGGTCTTGGTGTCAACCTCACGGATGGCGGCGCTGAGTCCGAGAGCTTCCGGGCTCGGTAGGAAGTCGTCGTCGAGACCGACCCCCTGGTTCGGAGCATCCGTTCCCAGACCGGGTTGCAGCTGTGGTGTGGACGCCACGAGCAACTGCTCCTGTGCACTGAGTTCCGACTCGTAATCTCGTTGGCGCAACTTGAGCTCACGACGTTCCAGTTCGAGCTGAGTCAGCTTCAGTGACAGGCTGCCGGGGTTGCCCGGATCGACGTGTGGGTTCTCCAGCCGCAGTTGCGTTTCCCTGCGTTGTGTCTCTTTGACCACGGCCATCGCTTCCCCGGCTTCCTCCTGGAAGTAGTCGCGCTGGCTGGTGAGAAACTCGTGGATCCAAGCCATTGTACGTCGTATGTATGTGTGCTTCACCTCGTCGACCAGACGTGCTCCGATCGTCGGGTCCGGTCCCGTGTAGGTGATGCGTATCATATCAATGTGCTCACTCGGGGACGAAGTCGTTATGCTCAGCTTTCCTGCCAGAGAGCGAGCCAGGGCATTCCGTTTGACGGCCATCGGTTCGGACAGCTCACCGTCTTCGTCTCGCTGCAGGTTTTCGATCAGCCCGAGGTTCTCGACAACTTCGGCCATGGTCTCCATCGAAGTCAAATCCCCGACCATCGTAGTCCGGAAATACTTGAAGGATGCCGCGCCCGACGACATGGGCAGGTTCATCATGACCGGGTCGTTTCGGCGCTCGAACGAGGTCGTCGCACTGTAAGCGCGCGGGTAGAAGAGGCTCATCACGAATGCCGTGCAGCTTACCAGGCAGAAAGGAAGGAAGAACGCCCAGCGGTGCAGCGACAGCATCCGCAACGCGCTTTGGAGTGATTGGCGTACCTCGGCGAACGAACGATCCTCGTCGGTCGCGTTTTCGGAACGCCCCAGCGTGCCACCGCCCTTGGGACGCGAACGACCTGACGTGTATGTTTGTTCTGTCACGAGCTTCCCGTCGGGACGCGCCCGGTACCTTGACACCCACCCGTTGTCAGGGGCGACGTCCGCCTTTCCTGTGGATCGAATGCTGCGCGGCCGCCAGCCGGGCCTGCGGTCGGCTGCCGCCCGGAGCGATAGCTTCGAGGATCCACCACCCTCGGTGGATGCCGGGATCCAGTACCCTGCGCGGCGCGCGGTGCTACGTTAGTTTTTCGGACGCCGCCCAGGTGCCCTTGAGGCTAATGCAGGGACCATGTCGAATGGCAGGAACACCGCTCGTCGCACTGCTTTGCATCCGATTACCGGACCCAAAGACCGTGTTCAGGAAACGGGTCCCGGGGGTGACCGCCCGGGAGCGTACACCGACGTGCGGTTCGTTACGTTTTCAGCTGATACTCCTGCAGCTCAGGAGGTATGGCCCGGCATGGTCATGTCCCTCCCGGCTGCGATCAGCGATGCGCCGGGCTTTGTCGGATTGCTCCGATTCCATCGCCGGGTAACGCTCTCGAGCCGACCCAAGTACTGAGAGAGTTCGCTGCCGGAGAATCCGGAGAGGAACCCCGGGTTGGCCGTGGGATTGAGCTTTGTTATTGCGTCGATCGTGTCACTTTTCGTCATCATGGTGGGAGGCTCCCGTGTGCTCGGACGACCCATGTCGTCGTCGCGCGTATCGGCACATGATCGAACGACGCTTGACACTGATCAGGACCTCATTAGCGACACGGCTGTGGCACTGAGTGCGCAAAGTCTGCGCGTGTAACGCGCGAGAATTGCCGCTGCTGTTTCCCGATGTATCCTCGCGAGTGGCTGTAGGGGGTTTGCACAGGCGGCTCCGGGCTAATCCTGCGCGACCAGCCGGATTCGACGATGTAACTTACCGTTGCTGGGCGCCTGATTTTTTTTGGTCGGACCCGGAATCGGCCGTGACTCCTACCGGATGCGGTGCTTGACTGATCCGCCGAGCCTACGCTACCATGCCCCACTATGGCTATCCGATTCCAATGCGGCGGTTGCTCTCAGCCCATCGAGGTTGACGATGAGTGGGCCTCCAAGAACGTGGCCTGTCCATATTGCCACAAGACGATCATGGCACCGTCCGAGTCCACGCTCGGCGATCTGAGTAGGATTCCCACGGCGTCACCATTGTCGATACCCGGCGGGGCCGAGGCCGGGATGGGGACGCCGGGTGCGCCGTTCCCGGCTGTTGCACCGTTCCCGGCGATATCGCCGCTCATATATCATCCTAACACGTTGGCGCTGGTGGCGTTTGCCCTGGCTTGTGTGGTGTTGCTGTCACTCTTCGCCGTCGGTGGACTGGCGTCCTCGCACGAGTTGGAGATACAGTCGTTCCAGGAGCGCGTCTGGGAGTTGCAGAGAGAGGGAAAGGGGCTGCTGGCAGCTACGCAACAAGCTACGGCTGAGCTCTACGGGGAGCACGGCGGCATGCCGCCCCGGTGGATGATGGTCAGTGGATTGATCGAGTTGGGCGCCGGACTCGCCTGGATCGCCACCCTCGTGTGCGGAATCATCGCCGTCCGCAGACCCCGCCGCCGCGGGTGGGCGGTTGCCTCGCTTGTTGTCGTGGCGATTGCACCCCTTCTGATCTGCCTCGGTGTCGTGTTGGGCGGCATGGCCTGAGAATGCGGTTTTGGTCTGATCCTGCAGGCGGTGTGGTCTTCCATTGAGACGGCGGACGAGCCGTCAGCTATGCCGTGGGCCGTCTCGACTCCACGGCATCATGGTTTCGAGCAAAGACCCGGTCCACCGTGCAGGACCTTACGCCGGCTCGGTCCTCTGTATACCACGATTTCCGCATGTTACCGAGTAACCCTGTCTTGCGCTGTAGCGCGGGAGATGGTACTGTTTATGGTATGAGGGTTGCAGCCGGGTTGTGCATACCCATACTGTGGGTCGGTGGGATGCGAGGGGTCGCCTGTATGGCAGCCCGGTTGGACGTCAGCATAACCGGTTCTTCTTGTCAGTTTTGACTCCGGTGTCGAACGTTCGGTGGAGGTTAGAGACTTGCTGGGTATCAAACGGGAAGAGCATGAGCAGCAGCCCGAGAAGAAATGGATCGGTCCGGCGCCATGGATTCAGACATCCCTGCCGGGTCCCAACGCCATGGCGCTCATCGAGCGTGACCAGCGCTGGAGTTCCCCATCGAGCACGCGCGAGTATCCACTCGTTGCCCAACGGGGCGTAGGCTCGGTCATCGAGGATGTCGACGGCAATCGGTTCCTGGATTTCGGGGCCGGTCTGGCCGTCTGCGCCACCGGCCATTGCCACGCAAAGGTCACCAGCGCGATAGAGTCACAGTCAAAGGCGCTTATCCACATTTGCGGGCAGGAGTTCTACTACCCACCGATGGTCGAGCTGATGGAGCGCCTGGCTTCGATCGTACCGGGCTCGCAACCGCAACGCGTTTTGCTGACCAACAGTGGAGCCGAGGCCGTCGAGGCTGCCATCACGCTGTGTCGCTACCACACGCATCGCCAGTGGATCATCGGATTCCACGGTGCGCTTCACGGGCGAACCATGGGCGCTTTGACGCTCACATGCACGCGATCGAGGCTTCAGGATCGTTCCGGTCCCCTCGTGCCGATGGTTGCGCACGCGCCTTATGGGGACGTCGAGGCGATTGAGGAGCAGTTGTTCAAGCGTCAGATGCAGCCACGGGAAGTCGCGGCCGTGTTCGTCGAGGCCATTCAAAGCGAAACCGGCTACACCGTGCCCGATCCCTCCTTCCTGCCGGACTTGCGAGCACTCTGCGACAAACACGGAATCCTGCTGGTCTGCGACGAGATCCAATCCGGCGTCGGCCGGACCGGTAAATGGTTCGCCTTCGAGCACTCCGGCATCGTTCCCGACGTTGTTCTAATGGCCAAGGGCATCGCCAGCGGCATGCCCCTCGGAGCGGTCGTGGCCAGAGCCGAAGTCATGGATTGGGGACCGGACGCACAGGGAACGACGTTCGGCGGAAACCCTGTCTGCTGCGCGGCCGCACTTGCCACCCTGGATCTAGTCGAGTCAACTTACATGGCCAATGCGGCCAGGCTCGGTGAGCAGCTCTCGGGCAAGCTTCGGCGAATCGCGGAGCAGAGACGGATCCTTGCCAACGTCCGGGGGATCGGGCTTATGCATGCAGTTGACGTCGTCAGCCGCGTGGGTAAGAGTGATCCGAAGCGCCGCCATCGGATCCTTCAGGGGGCATTCGAACGGGGACTCGTTCTGCTGCCCAGCGGAGAACACAGCATTCGCTTCTGTCCCCCACTGTGTATCAATGACGTGCAACTCGATGTCGGACTGAGAATCTTCGACGAGGTCGTCGGTGCCACCTCGTGAAACCGGCCGGGTGTCCGCCGATTCTGTCACGGCCCCTTTCGACAACGGCGTCTCGGGTGATATCTTGTATGCGACGCGCGCCTGGGGTATCGTGCAGGGTGAGGAACACTGAATGTCGGCAGATGAGCGGGCGCGATCATGAGCAGCCGTAAGAAATCGCGAGGTAGAAAGATACCGCAAGATGCCGCTCGGGCGCAACGGTCGCCCGTGTCCGGTGCGAAGAGACAATCGGACGGCGTCAAGCGGGACGGTCCCCGATCCTCTGAGGGCGGTTCCGCCCGCAAGCGGCGTGCGAAGCGCACCTGGTTCCAGCGAAAACGCCCAATCTTCCAGTTCGTCGGTTTGTTTGCCCTGTTCATGGGCGTGTTCTACATCTGCGAGATAACTCCGTTCTTCATCGACCACGTTTTCCCGAAATACCTGCGTCTCAACGCGCGAGCCTCGGCCGTAATCCTTAATGCGTTGGATGAAGAGGCCAAGGTAACGGGTACGTCGATCAGTTCGCCGCGGTATTCCGTTGACATTCGGCACGGCTGCGATGCTCTCTTGCCCTCGGCACTATTCGTGTCGGCCGTGCTTGCCTCCCCCGTCTCGCTCTTGTCGAAGATCCCCGGCGTTATCGCCGGGACGCTCTTCCTTCTACTGATGAATCTCGTGCGAATAGCGACACTTTTCTATTCAGGGATTTACATCCCGCGTTACTTCGAACGTATGCATCTGGAGGTGTGGCCTGCCATCTTCATCCTGGTATCACTCACGCTGTGGGTGATCTGGGCTCGCTGGGCAAGAGACTTAGGCCACCGCACGCGCCATGAAACCGAGTAGGAACTGGATTCGCTTCATCCTGCTGCTGACGGTGTACTATGCGCTCCTGATCGCACCGTGGCCCGGACTGGAAGATACCTATGCACGCGTGTTCAGGGCGGGGGCGCAGTACGTGCTGGGATCGTATGGATCGGCCGGCGCGGTTCGCTTCGAGCCGGGATCACCGCAGGATGAGACACACGACACAGGTCTCATGGCTCTGAACAAAGGGAATGGAGCCTATGTCGGAATGGGGATTGATACACGGTACGAGGGATACGTTCCCGCAGCCTTCCTGCTGTCCCTGGCGCTGTCGAGTCCCGTGCCCTGGTCGCGAAGGATATGGGCGCTCGTTTGGGGGCTGCTGCTGATCCACATCTTCATCGCGCTGAAACTGCTCGTGATGATCACGTATCTGTTCAGCTTGGATCATCCCGCCTCGTTGTTCAAGTTCAGTGATTTTTGGAACAAGGCCTTGGCCGGGGCGCTGCAGGTGATTGCCCCGGCGCCGTTGACATGGCTGATCGTGCCGATTTTCATATGGATCCTCGTGACGTTTCGTCGTGAGGATTTTGGCACGTACCTCGGGGGTACGGGCTCCGGCGAACCGTGGGAATCCCCGGACTGACGCTTGGCCGTTTCCCCGTTTGATGTTTTTTGACTTTTCGACGTTTTGACTTTTTGACGTTCTGACAACGGAGTTATCAAGATGGCCGGTGAAGGCGGATGGTACTATGTCAAGGATGGGCAAACGATCGGCCCGATCTCGCGCGAAGAACTGACACAGGCGCTACCCTCGGCAGGTGGCCCGAAGACCCTCATCTGGGGGCCTGGTGTGACGGAGTGGACCGAGGCGAGACATATCGTTTCGCTCGGGGCCGGTGCGGTGGCCACAGCCGGTCCACCTCGTGCTCCGACGGGGCGACGGGCTGACGAGATCGATTACGAGCTGTTCGGCGATGACATGCAGTTCGTCGAAGTAACACTCGATCCGGGCGAGGTAGTGGTCGCCGAGGCCGGCGGCATGATGTACATGACCGAAGGCATACAGATGCAGACTGTCTTCGGCGATCCCAGTAAAGAGCAGGGTTTTCTCGGCAAGCTCTTCGATGCCGGCAAACGCATGGTTACGGGTGAGTCCCTTTTCCTCACCACGTTCGGAGCCACCGGTAACAAACGCGAGCGGGTTGCCTTCGCCTCGCCATACCCCGGTAAGATCATCCCGATGCACCTCGACCAACTCGGTGGCGAACTCATCTGCCAGAAGGATGCGTTCCTCTGCGCCGCCCGCGGCGTGCATATCGGTATAGCGTTCCAGAAGAAAATCCTCGCAGGGCTGTTCGGTGGAGAGGGATTCATCCTCCAACGACTCACCGGCGACGGCATCGCGTTCATACATGCCGGCGGCACTATCCACCGGTGCGATCTGTCGGCCGGAGAGACACTACGCCTGGATACCGGTTGCCTCGTTGCGCTTCAGCCCTCCGTCGATTACGACATCCAGATGACCGGAGGGATCCGGAACACGATTTTCGGCGGAGAGGGCTTGTTCCTTGCCACGTTACGCGGCCCCGGCACGGTATGGGTGCAGTCACTGCCTTTGACGCGACTTGCAGGCCGTATCCTGGCCAACGTCGGTCCCAAGGGCAAGGGTGAGGGGTCCGTCCTCGGAGGCCTGTCCACCATTTTCGAGAGCCGAAATTGACCAGACGCACCCCGCGCCGTGTGGCGCTGTCTATTGGATCGCTCTCGCGGTTCGGGTGGCATGGACCACGCTTGCGTGGCCAAGCGCGGGTGCCCCGTCCTTCCGCCCCCCGCACATATGAAACACCATCCGACATTCGAGGCGGAAGGGTGGGGGACGGATACGGCGGGTGGCACCACGCTCGCGTGGCCATGCTCTTACGGGTTCTGTCTTGGTAACGACGGCGGGTGCCCCGTCCTTCCGCCCCCTGCACATATGAAACACCATCCGACATTCGAGGCGGAAGGGTGGGGGACGGATACGGCGGGTGGCACCACGCTCGCGTGGCCATGCTCGGACGGGTCCTAAGTCGACAACGACAGCGACCCGGGCACGGATAGGAGCCGCGGACTTCAGTCCGCGCGGACATCCGTAGCCCTCCACCCCACCCCGCTCCTTCCCGATCCGACGGTAGTCGTCCATCGAAAATCCGCGCGGGCTCGAAGTCCGCGGCTCGGAGACGTTCGACGCGTTCGGGGGCAACATGACCAAGCCGCTGCTGTCCACGCGCTCGTTCGCGTGGCGCGGGCAGGAGGGCAGCGTCACGGACCGGGACTCCGGCCTGGTCTACATGCAGGCCCAGCACTACGACCCGTCCATAGGCCGCTTCATCCAGGCCGACATCCTCCCCCTCGCCGGCTTGACAACCCAAGGCATGAACCGCTATGCCTACTGCGAAAACGACCCGGTCAACAAGAACGATCCCTCAGGACTCGGGTGGGCAGGCGTTTTCATGCTCGCCGTGATCCTCATAGCCCTTGCGTTTGCGCTGGCTCGGATGATTAAGTGGTTCATATTCGGTGATAGAGTGTGTAACATGCCGCGAGCCAGAGTGAATATAAACAGTCGAACCTTGGGCCCAACAGATGAATTGCGATTCGCATTCGAAGGATTCGATGAATCTCTCCCACCGGGACCATCCTTAAGTCCCCTGCCGAGCCCGTCCACGAATACTTGGTCGGCATGGGCCACCTTCATTAACTTCTTGTTGGGTCTGCTCGACTAGCATGTGGAAAGGAGTTGGGGGAGCCACCGTAGAATGTCGGAATCAAGTCGTTGCGTGGTCATTGTCCGAGCAAGTGCAATTGCGTGGGCTGTGCAATCGCAACTGTCGCAACATCTGTTCGTCGGAGACCTACTGTGTGGAAAGTCTCTCTACGCGTCGCGTCTGTTCTAGTTCCTGGACTGATAGGGATTTTGTTCTTTGTATTGACTGTCAAACTACACTATCACCACGATGAAGCGGTTGCGGAATTTGGGGAGAGGGCGGCCGAGGGTTTCGCGTTCCTGCTCATATTCATCGGGTTTTTGGGGGTGTGCCTCAGTTTGCTCCTTGCCCTATTGTTCTGGGGCGACCGCGGACGCTTGCGGACGGTTGCGATTGTCATGTTGCTAATCACCATGACGCTCCTCTTCCTGGCAACAGTGATCCATACTACTGTGCTTCTTCCGCGCGCAATGAGAACACAAGACAACGTGTCCAGGCGGGTGCCCCATCCTTCCGCCCTGAACATGTATGAGACACTATCCGACATTCGAGGCGGAAGGGTGGGGGACGGACACGATGTCTGATAGACTGGACGAATCAAGGATAATTGTGGACAGGG
>JAUXGE010000190.1 GCA_030622435.1 Planctomycetota bacterium | reverse complement strand
CGCGAACGTCAGCCTAAGCGCCGTGAGCTGATTCAGACTGCCCGGCGCCAAAGAGACGAAGCGGTTCTTGGCGACGACCGGTGATTCCGGCTGCGCGGCATCCGCCACCGTGCAAGGACATGCGGGGTGGACCGGCGGGAGGCCGGATCCGGTCCATGCCACTGTGAACCGTCGCCAGTCATCGCAATCCACGTCATCATCCTGGTCACAATCGCCGGGTGCGCACTCGGGAACAACGGGTCCTCCGCCGGCTCCAGTGAAATAGGACTCAAACTGCACGTAATCGTCTCCGTCTACGTCTCCATCACCGTCGAAATCTCCGGGCGTCGGCGGTGGAGTGCAGACTTCGTCAAATGCGTGGGTACCCGGAGTTGTGTTATTCAGAAGAAGCTCCAAGGGGTTGCCGCCGGACAGTGCACCGGGTCCGCCGAAGAACCACTCCGTGGGCGCGAACGTCTGGCCGCTGCCCGCGTTGAAGGGGGACCGGCGATACGCAAAGCTCTCC
This sequence comes from Planctomycetota bacterium, assembly GCA_030622435.1. Lineage (GTDB taxonomy): Bacteria > Planctomycetota > Phycisphaerae > UBA1845 > UBA1845. The sequence goes on along the minus strand of JAUXGE010000190.1, from coordinate 8,565 downwards.
GTGTATTCCCATGCCTCGCCGGAGCCGTCGATGCCGAATTCCCCGTAGATATCCAGCAAGCTCGATCCGTCGGCCGAGTTCGTCAGAATGTAGCGGTCGTCACCGTCACCGAACTCCGACTCCGTGTAAAGGTCGGCGTCGAAGCCGTAAATGCCGGGAAAGGCTCCCGTGCAGGCGCCGGCCTGATTCGAGTTGATCACGTACGACGCACCGGCGGGAATGGTGGTGCCGGAGAGGTCGACATCTACCTGGACATCCACGCTGTCATTCAACTGGACGATGAGCCCGCCTTCAAAGAAGGAGAAGTCGGACAGACCGGTGTTGGTGATTTCGATCCACCTCGGACATCCACCGCTCTCGGCTGCGTGAACGACCTCGCTGATGATCAGGCATTCCGATTCGTATGGGAAGCAGGGATCGGGCTCACAGTTGGTACCGTTGCCGACGTACTCACCTGGGCCCGCCGTGCACTCGTCCTCCGTAGTGATGGAGCAGACCTCCTCGATGCAGCAGGCGCCCGTCCGCGGCTCACCGCGTAACTCGACCTCGCTGAGCATCATGTAATTTCCGGCGTCATGGTCGGCCAGCGTGAGCTCCAGTGTTTCACCTACGAGATCGAGTTCGGAACAACTGAAGGCGAAGGGCTCGTCGCCGGGCGGATCGGTGACGGTGAACGGTCTTGTCTGGCCTCCCATTTCAACAGTCACGTCCGAGGGTGGATTGACGCCCCCACCGCCACCGTCATCCACATGAATCATGACCGTGTCGACCGCTACCAATCCGTCGAAATGGAACGTGATCGTCGGATCAACGGTTTGCCACCCTACGTAAGGCCCAGGAGTGACATCCCAGTGTTTGTCGGCTATGACACCGTCGGTGAGTTCGCCGAGGCCGCCGCTGAGTGGGGCTAGAGACACGGTGTTGTCACCGGATCCGTCGTAGCTGTCGTCGAAGTACGTGTACGTCCCGGTCTCGCCGTTGAGCATGTCGTATGCCATGGGTGCGAGAGTGCCCAGGGTTGTAAAGCTGAACGTGGTGGAGTAGCCGCCGGTTCCACAGCCGTTGTTTGCCAGTACATGCCAGTAGTACTCCGTCAGCTCGTCCAGAGGAGTAATCAGTGTTATCGTCGTGTCACCAAGCCTCGTACTGTAAACGACGTTGGCAAACGCGGCATCGGCTGCCAGCTCGACATCATACGATACCGCTTGCGATAAGGGCTCCCAGATCAGCGTCGGTGTCGTCGAGACGTTGGTGGCACTGTTAAGGGGACTGGTCAGGGAGACGACTTCCGGCACGGCTGTCGCCACGTTCAGGTATACGTACACCGATCGCACCAGGCTGGGCGCGGTTCCGATTACCTCGATCGTATACTCTCCGGGTGTGGCGGATGCGGTGTTCCCCACGGTCATCACGGACGCATAAGGTGATGGAACGGAATTGACGCTGAAATCAACGGTTGTTCCAGCCGGCTCTCCGCTCGTCGTGAGCGTGACAGGTTCGCTGAAGCCCAGCACCTGCTGAACGTCGATGTTGAAGATCGCGTTGACCGGAGTGCAGATCTCCCGAGATTCAGGGGCGATGTCGATGTGGAACCCCGGCTCTACATCGCATGTCGGGGCCTGGGAGAGGTCGCTGGGCGGGAATGGGTCCTCCGGGACGCCGTTGCCCTCGGACAAGCCAACGATGCCGTCGCTCGCGTCCATGCCGAGCCAGCTCACGTGAATCTCGCCGTCATAAAGCAGCTCGACCTGGAATGTGTTGGAGTTGCCGGTGTTCCACTCCGGCACGTTTTGCCAGGTGACGGTGGCGCGATCAGCCAACAGTCTAGAGATGATCAGACCGCCTTGGGCGATGCTCAGATCATCAAAAAGGGCAGAGACTCGAGGCATGTTGAAATGCTGGGCGAGAGATTCTTCCCAGGTTGAATCGCCCTGCGTGAACGTGATGTAACCGTTGTCGCCAACGTAGAACGTTGTGTAGCTTTCGCCGTAGAGTTCGACGGTGACGCCGCCCGTCAACGTGACCGCGGCATAGCCGTCCTCGTCAATGTCCAGGATTCCCCCGGGTGTCGGATCGGTCGGAAGCTCCGTGATCGGAGAGGCGCAACGTCGGTAGTAATCTCCGGAGCCGTCGGGGATGAACTCGATCGTCAGTCCGTCCAGGTCGAAACCGGCGGTGAATTGCTCCGTGAAGTAGTCGATCTGGTCGACGGTCGTGAACGTGAACGCGGGGCAAAAGCCGCTGTCACCGCAGCCGTTGTTCGCACGAACATGCCAGAAATACGTCGCCGGACCATCGAGTGAAACATCCACGTCCACCGTCGTGTCATCGACGGTGGCGCTGAATACGATGTTGTTGAAGCCGAGATCACTCGCCACCTCGACATCGTATGATCCCGCCTGCGACGATGGTTGCCAGATCAGTGTGGGCTGCCTCGGGACCTCCATCGCCCCGTTGAGCGGACTGGTCAATGAAATAGCACCGGGAACCGCATCGGCGACATGCAAACCCACGTCGATGGATTGGTTCCCACCCGGCCCCGTACTCGAGATCTCTAGATCGTAGTGACCGGTCGCGGCGCCGCTGAGGTCACTCACCGTCAGGACAGTCGTGAAGGGTGCCAGTTTTGACCTCACGGCGAATTCGGTTGTTGTCCCGGCGGGTCCCCCGCTGGCCGACAACTTGACCACGCCGGTTGAATCACCCACAGATCCCACTTGGACAAGGTACCGGGCCTCTTCGTCCGGTGGGCTGCAGACACTTTGTGAACTCGGTGTCGTAGCGAGAGTGTAGCCCGCCTGCTGCTGTGGCAATCGCAGAGCCGGATCACCGAGAAGGACGAACTCCTCGAAGATGTTGCGTGTGTGATCATGGGCGGGACCGAAATCCGGGTCGTTCAGAATACGATACAGTGCCGCCTGCCATGCGGGTCCCACCTCCCAGGTCCCATCTACGAAGAAAGACTCGAAAAGGTACTTTTCCATCCGCCGCGACGATTCCCACGCATCGTAGCTCCCCCACCAAACGTAGTCAGATGCGGAGAGATAAGCGGCCGCCCCCTTGTGGGCCTCGCGGACCCAAGTCTCGCCGAAGCACTCGCTGGAATCGAAATTGGCGGAGTTGCATGACCATCCGACGGCAAGCCCGTACAGGCCGTCATTCGTCAAGGCGCGCACGTCGGGCTGGTCGAAGCTCGGCGCCCACCATCCGCTTGAGGTACTGTGCCCCATGTACACAGTAAACAGGGTGCCGGCATTGACGGCGTTGGCTACGTCCTGAGAATCACCGCCAAGTCGGGCGTAGACCTTCGTGCTGTCATACCCAGCGGGTTCGAGGTAGTTCTCGATGATCCAGTCGTGAGTGTTTTCGGCATCCGTGTCCATATCATCTGATGCCAGAAACGTGGCACGCTTGATGTAGCTGGGGTCGCTGAAGACACCGGATTCCACCAGGAGCGTTTTGTCGACGAGTTGCTGCAATTGGCTTACGGTCCGTACGGGGAAGCGTCCGATGAACAGGTCGGGGTACCAATCATCTCCCGCGTCCATACAGGCGTAGGGCAGGTCGGTAACGGCGTTTCGCGAGCCCTGCCCGACCCAGTGCGGAATCGTGCTCGACGTGGACGTCGAGCCGCTCGTGTCACCCACGATCAGGACGTAGGCAGGGGCGTCAGACGTGCCCCAGAGGCTTTGGATGTACGCCTTGATGTCCGTGTTGCTGCTGCCGGCGGGCACGGTGTAGGTCGATACGTTGAAACCCCGAGCCTCCTTGCCGTCGATGAACTGATTGAGCGGCGCGCTGCCGGCGTAGGTGCCCGGCGTGACTACCAGGTAATTCTCGGAGGGTTCGGGTATGCGGAGACCGGGGTCCCCCATCACGTTGAACTGCTCGAAGTAAGTGCGCGTGGTGATGTGCGCCGCTCCGTACTTGGCCAGGAGACGCATCAGCGCGGCCTGCCATGCCGGGCTTGCTTCGCGAATGCCGTCAAGGTAGATGGAGTCGAAGACGAACTTGTAGAGATTCGCTGTCTCGGGCCAGCCCGGATTGGCGCTGTAGTAAATATGCGCCGTGGACCCGATATTGACCGCGGCACCCTTGTTCGGCGTTCGCAGCCACGCTTCCGTGAAGGATTCGTCCACAAGCTGGTACCGCCCGACTCGGCAGGTCATGTGCAGAAGCAGGGCGCAGAGAGCCCCATCGTTCAGACCGTACAGATCGCTGAAATCGAAATACGGCCCGTTGAACCATACGCGCCGGTCGTCCTGACCGACACCGGCGTGGCCATAGAAAACGCTGAAGAGCCGCCCGCCGTCATTGAAGGCGTCCCGTACGTCCTGCGTCTCCGCGCCGTATGTTCTCATGTATAGCTTGTCGGTGGCGAAGCCCTGTGGAGTCAGGTAGGTGTTGACGACCCAGTTGTGCGCCGCTTCGTCACCGCTCGAAATGTCCGTGCCCGCAATGAGCATGGCGCGCTGCGCGAAACCCGGATCGGCAAACGCACCCTCCTCGATATACAAGGTCTTGTCCACCACATCCTGCAACTGGCTGACCGACTGCACGGAGAAACGGCCCAGGGCCATGTCGGGATACCAGTCACCAACCCCATCCATGCAGGCGTATGGCAGATCCGTGGCCGCCAAACGGTCACCCCCGCCAATCCATTCCGGAATCGTGTCCACATCGCCGACCAGCAGAAGGTACGCCGGCGCACCGGGTGTACTCCAAAGACTCTCGATGTACGCCTTGATTGCCTCTTTCGTCGTACCGATTTCCACCGAGTGCGTCGCCACGTTGAAACCCTGGGCGGTTTTCGCACTCGCAAACGCCGTCAATGGTGCGCTGGATGCGTAGGCGTCCGCCGTCACGATCAGGTAGTTCCCCGAACCGCGATCGGTCGAAGCCAAGGCAGGCGGGTTCAGCAGGACGTCGCGCAGCGGCGCCATGAGCCCCCGCTCATCGCTCCGGTCACCGCCCGTGAAACGGATGTCCACCTCGATGTGACGCCACACCGTCAACACACCCCTTGCCGGGATATAGGCAAGGGGGCGCACCTCCAGCAGGAAAAGACGATGACCACGGATGACGCCCAGTTTGGTGAGCGCGGCACGCTCAGCCGGGCGCATCTCGTCATCGGCGTAGGCCGCCTCGCGGTAATGGAACGGCGCTTCCTCCAAGGCACCCGGGACCATCGGAACGGCCGGTTGCATCGGCCAGATGTCACGGGCGAAGCCGATCGCCTCGAGGTCAATCCGCGACTCCCCGCTCGACCTGACTGCCAGATCGACCACCGCACCGTCGGGCACGGCAACCAGCCTGCGGACGACGGGCAGCGCAGGCTCCCCCACTTCGCCTGCGTAGGAAGCGTCAGGGCCACCCACGACCAGGAACTCCGTTCCCCGGCTCCGTTTGAGGCCGAGTTCCAATCCCGAGATATCGACGGCCACGCTCAGGCCCGTGTCGCTGCGCCTGGTAACGACGACCTCGGGCATCCGAGGCACCGCTTCATCCGTCAGACGAGCCGCGCCGTCCTCTCCTATCGCCAGCCATGGGTCGGCTGACGCCGGGGACGAAATCGAGGCAAGTAGCACGGCCACGACGACCGCACCGGCTCTCGTTCGCAAGGTTGCCATCTCAGTGCGCATTCGATTCTCCCCAATTTGCGATTTCCCTATTCGATCGGTGAGCGTCTATCCCCCATGCCCGGTTCATACCTGAACCCCCAAGTGATCCATGATACCAAATCGGCACTGTTTCTACAAATCTCCGCAGACAAGCCCCGAACGCCACGTGTGGCCAACGCAGCCTCCGACGTGCCGTCGTGAGCAGGCTGGGTTACGATACGAGGGCGTGCCTAAGCCACTCGACGTGCATGCGTATGCCACTACGCCGGAATTCAGAATTGGAAGTAGATAAACGCGCTGGGGTTCGGCCGACTGAAAGCGAGGATCCCCAACACGCAGCCGGTTACGATCACGGCACGAACAAACAGCGGCTTCGTCCAGTCGAATCGTCCGCGCTCGCGAAAGCCGGCCAGGATATGGGTCACCACGACCAATGCCATGATCCACAGTACGGAGAGCCGTAGTGGCGTGTCTTTCGGGGCGCCGCCCAGACCGAGCATGGTCATTGCCGTCGTCTGCGCGTCGTGGAACGTCTCCGAGCGAAACAGGACCCACCCGAAACATGCGGCGACAAACGTCATCAGCGTTTGCGCGCCCCGCGTCAGCATGCCGGGCTCCGGCGCACCGGCGGGCCGCGGGACGATCGCGTTGTACAGCCGGTTGACGCACAGCATCAAACCCTGGTAAAGCCCCCAGGCCACGAATGTCCAGGAGGCCCCATGCCACAGCCCACCGAGGACCATGGTTGTCATTAGGTTCCGGTAGGTCCTCCAGGAACCGCCCCGGCTGCCCCCCAGTGGAATGTACAGGTAGTCCCGCAGCCAGGTGGACAGCGAGATGTGCCAGCGCTGCCAGAACTCGCGGACACTCCGGGCGAGATAGGGGTGGCTGAAGTTCACGGGAATGTCGAACCCGAGGATGCGCGCCGCCCCGATGGCGATATCCGAGTAGCCGGAGAAATCGGCATAGATCTGGAAGGCGAATGCCGTGACGCCCACCCACATAGGGAAGCAGCTGAACTGATCCGGCGCGGAAAATACCCGGTCGACCGTCAGAGCCAGCGTGTCGGCGATCACGACCTTCTTGGCCAACCCCGTCAGCATCAGCCATAGCCCGGAACCGAGCCGTGACCAGGCCCATGACCGGACCGTGGACAGCTGCGGCAGGAAGTGCTTCGCCCGAACGATAGGGCCGGCCACTAACTGGGGAAAGAAGGCGACAAACAACGCGAAATCGAGGAAGTCCCGGCAGGGTTCCACCTTGCGCCGGTAAAGGTCAATCGTGTAACTCAGTGTTTGGAACGTATAGAAACTGATGCCGACGGGAAGGACGATGTGCAGTTCCACCGGCGTCAGCGTGAGTCCAAACGTCGACACAAGATCCTGTAACGAGCTGACGAAGAAGTCGGCATACTTGAATATGGACAGCAGGCCCAGGTTGCCCACACAACTCACGACAAGCGCAATCGTGCGATGCCTCGGCGTCGGTGAGCGGGCCATCACCCGGCCGGCCGTGAAATCCAGCATGGTCGATGCCAGAATCAGGCTAACAAGCTTCACGTTCCAGGACATGTAGAAGTAGTAGCTCGCGACCAGCAGGAGGACCTTGCGCATCCTGTGACTGCGCAGGCTCCAATAGAGAGCCACGACAACGACGTAGAAAGTGAGGAACTGGACGGAAGCGAAGTTCATTGACTATCCACGGGGCTCCCCGGCGCGAGGCTCGAACAGGGTATCCGGTCGGCAACATACTCCGCAGCCATCCGGTGGCCGTACGCGTTCCAGTGGCCCTCGAACGGGAGCCGCCACTCCGGTTCCGGTTCGATGTCGATCACCGTCAGGCCCATCCGGCGAAGCGCGTCGCCGAAGGCGGCCGAGAGTGGTGCGAGTGGGTACACGACCAGGCAGATCAAGTCCGAGCCTTGCGCCAGCAGCTTCCCCTGGAGATCGGTCAGCAGTCGCCCGGTGAGCGCGTAATCGACTGACGAACTGCTCTCCGTGCCACGGCACCATCGCCAGAGGCGCCGTGCGTGCGATAGCGTGCCATCTCGCCCGGCATCCGGCATCAGCATGTTTCGGCTGGGCAGGCGCATCCACACATACGACCGAGTCCGAAGGTAGTCGGCCCAGGTACCGGCCAGGAGGCGTCCTCGGCCGAGGCGATACCCGTCGAACATGTCAACCTGCTTTCCACGGGCCAACCTCCTGTTGTTCTCGTGGAGGACCACCAGGACCATATCCGGCCGGAAGCGCCCCGTCTCGCGTTCGACCAGCGTGCAAACCTCACTCAACTTGAACCCCGTTTGAGCGACGTTGAAGACCTCCACGTCCTTCGGGCAATCAGGCCGCCGGCGAAGGCTGTGTTCGAGCTGGACGTGGAAGAGGTCCTCGTCGTTCTCGATGCCGAGCCCGAACATGAACGAAGCCCCGGCGACGACAATCCTGGGTGCCGTCACTGTATCAGTCGGCACTCGATCATCTCGAAAGCCCAATGCGTTCGTCGTGATGAGGTGTGGGCCGAAGCTGCCCTCCCGGCCGGCCGTCGCCGACGTAGCCGCGGCGTGCCTGTACGGCAGGATGTCATCCTCGACGAAGGCGTAACGGCCCCAGTAGTTGCGGTTGGCCTCGTGCTCGTGGAAGTAGAGCCGCAACCCGATCTCGCTCGAGCCGACGCCCACAAGCACGCCGGCCGCAATAAGCATGACACGAAGGAACATAACCCTCATTCGTTGACTAACAGCCCGTTGAAAAACACGTAGTCCGCCACAACGGTGTAGCGTCACCCCTCGTGGGTGACGATTAAAGTGGCTTTTCGCCGCCCACAAGGGGCGGCGCTACACTTTTCAACGGCCTGCTAACCCAAGTTAGCCAGTTACGTGGCGACATCGGTGTTGTTGATGGCGCCAGGGCCGATTTTGGGCGGAAGTTATTGACTACATTCGGGT
>JAUXGE010000044.1 GCA_030622435.1 Planctomycetota bacterium | reverse complement strand
CGCCCTGCGTGGCGTTCGTGCACGGCGCTACGGGCTTCCTGCCCTTCCTTGTGGCTCGCCATCTCTCCGTAGAGGTGGTCGATGCGTGGCGGGTCCAGATTGAACCCTTCGTTGCCCACGGCGTTGACCGTTCTACCGCTCTGGCTGTCGTTGAAGTCGTTGTCCTGGTAGGCGGCTCGATGTTGCCTGGGGAAGGCTGCGGCGGTGCCGAGGGAATCGGCGATTGCCACGCATTGCGACGGGCTGCGGACCCAGGAGGACTGCACGGGCCAGTTCTTGTACGATAACAGGTTGTTGTCGTCGAGCAGTCTTGAATTGCCCAGGAAATGGTAATTGTATCCGTAGGCGCCGTTCCGCTCATCGACCCAACCCGAAACTTCCGGGCAGACGTAGGCGGCTCCTGCGTAGTTCTGCCGATCGCCCGGCTGCCCATACTTGTCGATGTCGTTCTTACTGGGTAAAGGCTCCACAAACGGAGGCAGGCCGACCTGGCTGGCCATCATAGTGAGGAACGTCGGGCGGTACTTGACCCCGCCGACGATTTTGAGACGCCAGTGATCATCGTTGATTTTGGGGAGCCGCGCCGGGACCAGGACGTCGTGGTTCTCGTTGGCGTAGAGCACAAGACCTTGCCCCAGAGTGCGCAAACGTGTGATGCAGATCGTCCCTTTGGCGCGGGTTCGGGCTGCGCTCAGAGCGGGTACGAGAATGGCGACAAGCAGCCCGATGATGGCGATTACCACGAGCAACTCGATGAGTGTGAAGCCTGTTCTGGTTCCTTTCCGAAGCAAGGAAGTCCCCGCATTTGGTCGCCGTGAGTCCGACACTTGCGTTTTCGTATCTGTGCGCGGGCAAGCATAGTGCAGGCCGGCAACCATTATATCGACTTTCAGACGATCTGGCGAACAGTGGTGAAGCGCGGTGTAAGGCTCTGTAGAAGGAACGCTGGGGAGCCCAGGCCTATCTGCTATCCTGCGTGTCGTGGAGGGGTATCATGCCTCGCCGCAGCCGTTTGTACAAAGTCGTCAGCCGGTTGTGATGATGAAGTTTTCTGACTCCCTTTGGCCCGGCTCATGGATACGATGACGGCTCGGAAGAGAACAGTCCAAGGGCTGTGCCGGTTGTAGACCATGCGGGGGCGAGCGTGAAACAGGGATGCGTGTTTGTTCGAGTGTGTCGCAGCGATTGCCCGAGGCGTTGGAGGACGAGCGTTTTTTCTCGCGGTGGGCCTTGATCGGTTCCGCCCGCTTGCTGACAATCCCGGTGGTGTAATGTCTAATGTGACGGTGCTCTCTCGGTCTCGCGTCTTCCAGCTCTGCGTCATGATACCGGGTCGCGTACCCAGTGATTGGATCGGAAGACAAGCCTGCGGGTAACGTTCGGCGCTGTTTGTCAAGAAGAACAAGGAGAAGGGTCCATGCTGCCAAGATCGATCGTGCTGATAGTCGTTTGTGTCGCTTTCTGCTGGCCGGTGGCGGCTGGAGCGGATGAGCCGAAGACGGCCGACGAGGTCATAGCCAAGTACATTGAAGCCATCGGAGGGCGCGCGAAGCTCGATTCCGTCAAGTCGTTGCGGATGACTGGCAAGGCGACAGGGATGGGCGGCATGGAAGTTCCGTTGGCCGTCGAGTTCAAACGGCCCAAGAAGGTGCGTGTGGAGTTTACGGTCCAGGGCATGACCGGTGTTCAGGCTTTCGACGGGACGACCGGATGGTTCATCATGCCTTTCATGGGCAAGAACGATCCGGAGAAGATGCCCCCGGATATGGTCGAAGCCATTGAAGACCAGGGCAATTTCGAGGGGCCGCTGGTGGACTACAAGAAGAAGGGGCACAAGGTCGAGCTGGTGGGCAAAGAGGACTTCGAGGGATCGGAAGTTTACAAGCTCAAGGTGACCAAGAAGAACGGGAATGTCGAGTATCACTTCCTGGATGCGGAGTATTACATTCCTCTTCAAATGAAGGGGAAGCGCTCGTTCCAGGGCACCGAAGTCGAGATGACGACCATTTTCGGTGATTACAAGGAGGTCGACGGCCTGCTGTTGGCACACTCGATCAAGCAGGGCGGTATGGCCGGCGACATGACGTTCGAGAAGATCGAGTTGGACGTGAAATTATCTGACGACAGGTTCACGATGCCTGAGGTCAAGAAGGATGAACCCGCGTCAACTGACAAGGCGAAGCCTGGACCGGATGACGCGAAGGACGCGAAGGCGCCCGAGAAGGATGAGGGTTAGAGCAGGCTTGGCTCTTGTGCATCAGGAGACCCGCCTCTTTCCCCCCATGGCAAGGGGGGATGAAATGGGGTGGGCCGTAACGCGATCTTGGAGGAAGACGTAGCCCATGGGTTCGTTTTCCGTGATGGTCACTCCAGCTCGAGGAGCAATACGAATGAAGTTCTCAACCTCCACATTCACCATGTTTCTTGCGGTGGCGACTCTCGGCTCCGTTCGCACAGCGGCCGCAGATGTGAAGATCGATTCGTACATCTTCGGCGGGATCGAGGCTCGTGCAATCGGCCCGGCCACCATGGGGGGACGCATCAGCTCCATGGATGTCGTTCGGACGGATCGTCTCACGATCTACGTCGGTGCCGCCAGCGGAGGCATCTGGAAATCCGTAAACGGTGGGACCACCTTCAAGTCGATCTTCGACGACTACAACCAGTCCATCGGTGCTCTCACCGTCGACCGCTCCAATACGGACGTCGTCTGGGTCGGAACGGGTGAGCCCTGGACGCGCAACAGCATTTCGGTCGGTGACGGGGTCTACAAGACCACCGACGGCGGCGAGAACTGGGAGCACCTCGGGCTCGAGAACTCGGAACACGTTTCGAAGATTGTGATCGATCCTACGGACGGAGAAACCGTCTATGTCTGCGTGACGGGCCATCTTTGGGATTCCAACGAAGAGCGGGGCGTTTTCAAGACCACGGACGGCGGGAAGAGTTGGAAGAAGATTCTCTATGTGGATGAGGACACCGGCTGTGGTGACCTTGCAATGGATCCCCAGGAACCGGACATCCTGTATGCCGGTATGTGGCAGTTCCGCCGCTGGCCTCACTTCTTCAAATCCGGCGGTCCGGGCAGCGGTCTGCACAAGACAACGGACGGCGGGAAGACATGGCGCAGAATCACGCAAGGGCTGCCCGAAGGAGAGTTGGGGCGGATTGCCATAGCCGTGGCACCGTCACGCCCCAGCGTCGTCTACGCCACAGTCGAGTCGGAGAAGACCGGCCTGTATCGCTCGAACGACCTGGGCGAGACCTGGAGATGGGTCGGTTCGACCGGTGCCGTCGAAGGTCGTCCCTTCTACTTCTCTTTGCTGCTTGTTGATCCGACGGATTTCAACCGGGTCTACAAGCCGGGCGGCTCCACCTCCGTCAGCAACGACGGCGGGCAGACGTTCTCCGGGCTCGGTGGCGGGACGCATGCCGATCACCACGCCTTCTGGATCGACCCGGACAATCCGGATTTCCTTCTGGTGGGGACCGACGGTGGGCTTTATTCGTCGTACGATCGGGGTGTCCATTGGAACTTCCTCCAAGCGTTGCCGATTTCTCAGTTCTACCAGGTCAGTTTCGACATGGAGGACCCGTACAACGTTTACGGCGGCTTGCAGGACAACGGCACCTGGATGGGGCCGTCGCAGACGCCATCGGGTGTCCAGAACAAGCACTGGGACAACATCGGTTTCGGCGACGGCTTTCACGCTCACGTCGATCGGCAGGACTCCGACATTGTCTACGTCGAGTGGCAGGGGGGACGCATACTGCGGATGCGTAAGTCCACCGGCGAGGCCAAGGACATCAAACCGCTGCCGGAGGAAGGCGATCCGGAGTACCGGTTCAACTGGAACACACCCATCCATCTCAGCCCGAACCGGACCGATACCCTTTATGTCGGTGGGCAGTTCCTGTTTCGCTCGCGCGATCGGGGGGAGTCGTGGGAGAAGATCTCGCCCGACGTCACCACCGACGATCCCGCCAAGCAGCGGCAGATCGAGTCCGGTGGCCTGACGCCCGACAATTCCACGGCCGAGAACCATTGCACGATCTACACCATCAGCGAGTCCCCGCTGAGTGAGAACGTCATCTGGGTCGGCACCGATGACGGTAACCTGCAAGTGACGCGAGACGGTGGGCAAACCTGGGAAAACGTCGTCGATCGTGTGCCGGATCTGCCGGCTTGCACGTGGGTCACCCAGGTCGAAGCGAGCCGCCATCAGCAGGGCACGGCCTACGTCACCTTCGACGGGCATCGCACGGGCGACATGAAGCCCCATGTCTATAAAACCGCTGACTATGGTGCCACTTGGACGTCACTCGTCACCGACAAGATAGAAGGCTACTGTCTCTCGGTATGCGAGGATCTCGTCAGCCCGGACCTGCTCTTTCTCGGTACCGAGTTCGGGCTCTACATCTCGATCGACGGTGGGGTGCAATGGGCCCGGTTCAAGGAGAAGCTGCCCAAGGTCGGTGTGAGGGCCATGGCGATCCATCCGCGCGAGCATGACCTGATAATCGCAACTCACGGTCGCGGTATCTACATCATCGATGACATTACGCCGCTGCGGCATCTGACGCCGGAAGTTATCGAGTCCGATGCCGCTTTGCTGCCTACGCGTCCATCCCGGATGAGGATACCCGCCAATGTCCAGGAGTTTCCCGGCAACGACGAGTTCGTTGGAGGGAATCCACCGCCGGGGGCACAAATCGTCTACTACCTGAAGAAGCGACACCTATTCGGGGATTTGAAGGTCGAGGTCTATGACGAGCAAGACCGCCTGGTTTCCCGGCTGCCCGGAGCGAGACGCCGCGGTCTCAACCGTGTCAACTGGTTCATGAGAGAGAAGCCGCCCAAAGTTCCACCGGCCGCCAGCCTCGTCCCGCAGATGTATTCCATGCTCGGTCCGCTGGTGCCGGAGGGAACATACAAGGTGAAACTGATCAAGGGCGGCAAGACCTACGAGGGTAACATCGAGGCCGTTATGGACCCCCGCGCCGACTACACACACGGGGGCCGGGCACTTCAGGACAAGACCGTCATGCAGCTCTATCGGATGGTCGAGCGGCTGACGTACACCGTGGACGCCCTGCTGGATGTCAAGAAGCAGGGCGAGGATCGCGCGGGCAAGCTTGACGAGGGAAGTGATGTTCACGCGAGCTTGAAGAGTTTCGTTGGCGAGTTGGAGGCCTTTAGAAAGACACTCGTTGCGACGCGTAAGGGCGGGTTTCTTGCCGGAGAAGAGCAACTGCGAGAAAAGGTCGTCGGGTTGTATGGAGCGGTCAACGGCTACGAAGGTGCGCCAACAGACTCACAGGTTCGATACGCGAACGTGCTCGAGGGTAGACTCGAACAGGCCGAGGCCCGGCTCGATACATGGCTCAGCTCACTCGGTGTTCTGAACGCAAAGCTGGAGGCGGCCGGCGCCCAGCCGATCAAGCGAATGAGCAAAGAGGATTGGGAGGAGAAGCAGAGGGGCAAGTAGTGGTCTGTTGAGGAAGGCATAATACCGGCGGGTGGCATGGCCCACGCTTGCGTGGCCATGCTCGTTGTCGTATTACAGGTGGGTGTGGCACGGCTCTTTGAGAGCCGTGCTTTGACAGCGCGATGACGCTCGTACATTTGCACTGCTGACACAGCAGTGGCACACGTGCCGTCGTGCCCTCGAGTGAAAGGTGGTTGGTTATGGTTCACATCGTAGAGTCGCAGAAATCAGTGGACGAGTTGGCTGCGGATCTCGAAGCGGCCGTTGTGCGCTACGGTTTCGGTGTCATGGCCGTGCACAATCTCAACGAGAACATGGCCAGGAAGGGCGTGATACTGGAACCGGCGTGTCGAGTTTTCGAGGTCTGCAATCCGCACAAGGCCAGGATAGTCCTGGAGACGTCGCTGGAGATCTCGACGGCCCTTCCCTGTCGAATCTCCCTCTACGAAGAGGAGGGCAAGACGAAACTGGCCACGATCAAGCCCACGGCCATGATGGCCATGTTCAACCGTCCCGAACTCGCCTCCGTGGCCGCGGAGGTAGAGGCGACCATGTTCGAAATAATGGCCGATGCGGCGGGGTAGCCCATTCGGTGCGGCGGGTGGCATGGCTCACGCAAGCGTGGCCATGGTAGTAGCCGTATCGCTGCCGTGTGCCTCACGGCTCCGGGAGCTTGGCTTTGATCCCGCGATGATGCTCGTACGTTTGCACTGCTGACACAGCAGTGGCACACACAGACTGCTGCGAAAGCAGCTCGAGATGGTGCGTCGTGGACGCACCCTACGTCCGCTCGAGATGGTGCGTCGTGGACGCACCCTACGTCCGCTCGATATGGTGCGTCGTGGACGCACCCTACATCTAACATAGCAGTGGCACACGCGTTTCGCCGCAGGATGGGGCAACCGCGCCTGGCGGCGGGCGACCGCCGCCTCACGCCGCCTGGATCATGTGCACATCGCGCTGTGGGAACGGGATGCTGATTCCCTCTTCGTCAAACCGGCGTTTGATCGTCTCGATCAGGTCGAAGCGGAGGTCCCAGTAATCCTCCGACTTCACCCAGGGTCTGGCGACGATGTTGACGCTGCTGTCGCCCAGCTCGGCCACGGCGACGACCGGCTTGGGATCTTCGAGTACCCGCGCATCCTTGCTGATGATCTCTTCGATGACCTGCTTCGCCTTTTTCATGTCGTCCCCGTACCCGATGCCGAACACGAGATCGAGACGCCGGGTTCCCGTTGCGGAGTAGTTCGTAATCGCGCCCGCCATGATGGCCGAATTCGGTACGATCACGAGCTTGTTGTCCGGCGTCTTGAGGAAGGTCGAGAAGATCTGAACCTCCTGAACGGATCCGGCTGTGCCGGCCGCCTCGATGTAGTCGCCGGCTTTGAACGGTCTAAAGCCGATGATCATGACGCCGGCGGCGAAGTTCGCCAACGAGCCTTGGAGTGCCAGCCCTATCGCCAGACCGGCCGCACCGATGACTGCGATGAACGAGGTCGACGCGACGCCCAGTACCTGAATGGACGTGACGACAACCAGTGTCATGAGGATCATATACGCCAGATTCCCCAGGAACCGTGCAAGTGTCGCCTCCACTTTGGCACGCGTCATGACCTTCCTGAAGATGCCGGTGATGAACTTGGCCACGATCCAGCCGACCACCAGCGTAGCCAAGGCTTTGAGGACCGCCGGCCCATACTCAGTCACGAATCCTGTCAGTAGTTCAAGCGACTTCTCCATGAGTCAATGCTCCTTAGAGTGTCCAAAGATATCCTGTCACCGGTATCTTTCCGGTGCTTACACTTCGCAATGCTTCCGCGGCACAAAACCTTGCTCGAATCTCTTGTCTTCAATAGACGGGGTCGTACGATCGGATCTCCGTCTCCCGAAGACGCAGCCACGAGCATGACGGGCAGGCCCGCCGAGGCTGGGCTGCATGGTCCATGGCGGCGATGCGCTTGACGCTGCCATTTCGGTGTCGGGCATGATCCGACTCTCGCACCTGCTACGGTCCGGCTGCATCCCGGCGAGTTGTCCCGGCTCGAATGTGCTTTCGCAGCCGGAACAGTTCCTTGAATGCCCGTGCGATCACGCCAAGGCTGGCCCCGCTCTGCTCGCCTGCCGTTCGGGGGTAGTGGTGCACGCCGATCTGCCCGATAGTGTATCCTCGTCGTTTCGCCCGGGCGAGGATCTCGGCATCGATCAGAGCGCCCATCGATTCCATCTCGATCTCATCGAACAACTTGCGCGGGTAGATTTTGAATGCGCAGTCGATGTCGCGAAGCCACATGCCGAAGACGAGGTTGACGAGCACAGTCCAGCAAAAGGCGTTGATCTTGCGAATCACCGGATCTTGCCGATCGAGACGGTAGCCGCTGATTATGTCGTAATCTTCCAGAAGCGGCAGAAGTGTGTCGATCTCCTGGAAATCGAACTGACCATCACCGTCGGTGTAGAACACCCACGACTTCGTGGCTTCGCGGAAGCCGCGTTGCAGCGCACCTCCGTATCCGAGATTCGGGTTGTTGTGTACGGAACGGACTTCCGGGTGCTCGGTTGCCAGGCGGTCGGCAATTTCCGGTGTGCGGTCCCTGCTGCCGTCGTCGACGATGATGACTTCGAAATCATCACTGATCGCGCGCAGCGCCTGCAGTGCGGACTCGGTCGTCCGCTCGACATTGGCCTCCTCGTTGTAGCAAGGGAAGAAGACGCTTATGGAGAGCGGCGTTCGCGCCGGTCGATCATTCACGAAGGCACCTCCCGGATCCGTGCGCTTTCCCGGGCAATTGCGCTGGCAGCAACGCGACACCGACGCAGCACATTCTGACGGTCGCTACGGAACCGCTCCTGTTTACGAGCCCGTGACGCACACGATCGGGGGGATGGTACAGGCCGGCGTGGCAATCTTCAACGTGTCGGACAGAGGGTATACCCGCGCGGAGTCTCCGAGCTGTGATAAACCGCTGGCAACCGTAGGCGTCGATTGCGGGGCTAGGTGCCCCATCCAACCCGGCGTTTGGATGTATCGAACAGTCGTCTCGTTCCGTCGCCGGGTTGGGTGGGGGAAGGCTGGTGCACCGTCACACCTGTTCTTGTGTGTTATCCGAGCCGCGCCCACCAGGAAGCGGTCACCCGCCGGAACGCCCGGCCGTGGGTGCCCAAGCCTGCCCCGAGGGACACAACAAGCTAAGAGCCAATCAAGGCAAGCGCGGGCGTGTCTTGCGGCTACCCACAGTTTGGGGTGTGACCATTCACTCCCGACCCTTTTCTTTCCCACCCGCTCAACTGTCTGAAGGCGACCGGTCTCCCGCTGGGATTGATTGTCAACTTCGGCTGGAAGAAGCTGGAATGGAAGCGATATGCAAACACGAGATTGCATGATTAGCGTCTATTCGCGTTCATTCGCGGTTGATGGAACGGGCGAATAATGACATGAAGACGATCGTGGGCGTGAATGTCGGAAGGAACCGCTAATGAACGCCAATGAACGCGAATTGCTTTTCAAGGATGAGGTGTTCCGGATCGGCGGGTGGCCCATGGCTTTAGCCGTGGTGGACGGACTCCTAGCCATGTAGGGGCCGCCGTGCGGACCAACCACGGGTGCCGCAAATCTTCCATACTTTTGGGGACTTCTGCTTCCCGCGCGTAGACGTTTCGCTTCGTCGTCGGGTGCCACTGGTCGCTTGCCCACCAGCACCATGGACCCGCCACCGCAGCCCCGCTCCCTTTCGACATGTTGACGTTTCGACGTTTTGACGTCTTGACGTTTTCCTTCGCCCCTCCTGATCGCTCAACCACGCGCTCCACGCCGATCACCCCGCGCGTTATTCAGATAGAAAGGAAGTGCGCCCGATGCCCAAAGTCGTCTCCAACGCCGGCGCAAACACCCACGCACCCTACCGACCTCCATGGACGAAGCCCGATGAAAAAAAGATACCAAACGAACCCATCTGGCAGTGTGACTGTAAGCACCCAAAATAAGGTGTCAGGTTGAATTGTTTAGGCGGTTGCGACTGAGCGTCGCCATCCCACGCCTGGAAATCGGGCGAAAAGCCACCTCAATCGTCACCCACGAGGGGTGACGCTACACCATTTGGGAGGAGCCCTCGTTTTTCAACGGGCTGATAGGCGCGGGTTTCAGGTTTTGGGATGTATACGGCTGCGGATTTGGGGGTTGGCGTTTGATGTGCCAATTCGGGGCGCGAGCGGAGCCAGTCGCACAGGCGGTCCGCATCCACGGGCTGGTTGCCGAGCATGGCGATTTCGAGAGCGGCTACAGCGTTGCCGACATACGCGGCTTGCATGAGATTGCCGCCTGCAGCAAGAGAAAGTGTGGCTCCTGCCAGTAGAGCGTCACCGCATCCGAGGCGATCGACGGCGTAGCCGGCGAAGGAGGGCAGGTGCTCGCTCTGGAGCCGGCCCGACCACTGGGGTGATTGGCGGTCCTGGCTTCGTCGCTCGAAAACGACCATGCCGCGTTTTTCGAGGGTGACGAAAAGGTGTCTCGCCTGGGTTCGATCCAGCAACTGCCACGCGGCCATCGATAGACCGGTGTTGAAGTCGTTGAGCATCGTGCGTAGCTCGCGCTCGGTCGGGCAGAGGAGATCGACGAACCGGAAGTTGGGCATTGTCGCGGCCTTGCCGCTTACGTCGGCCGTCAGGATCCCCACGTTGTGCCGGACCGTGGGAAGGACTCGACCCAGCAGGCTACCCGTGATCATCCCGTATCCGAAGTCGCAGAAGATGACGGCGTCAGCGGTTCTTGTTTGCCCCTCCAGGATGCGCGCCGCCTCGCGCTCGGCCACCGAGTCCAATGGGAGGCGCTGCCCACAATCGACTTTGAAGAGTTTGCTCTCGTCGGCGACGAACCTCGTTTTCTCGACTATCGCAGGCCGGGATTCGATAAGGTAGGACTCCACCCCTTCGGCTTCGAGCACATCCCGGACCATGGCGGTTCGTTCGCCCTTCCCGCCGGCGCTGAGCAGGAATGCGCTGGCTCCGAGCGCTGCGACGTGGCGTGCAACTATGGCAGCTCCCCCGACGTAGGTTCGCTCCTCACGCTGCACGAGGCTCAGCATGGGCGACTCTGAGGCCACGCCGAGCGCGTCACAGAAGACGTATTTGTCCGAGACCACATCTCCGACTACCACGACCCGGAGATCGCGAAACCTCGAGAGCAACCCCTCGATGCTCACTGGTGTGATGTCATGACGGCTGGTTATGAGAGGGAGACGATCGGATTGGGGCTGACCGCTTTGAGAAAATCGCCCGATCAAATCCGTGGAGCTGAAGACGATCTCTCCGCTGGAGAAGATGATTCGACCGCCGTATCCCTCGACCACACACTTCTCCGCGAGGAAATCGGGGTCGGTCGAGCGTTCGTATTCGCGGCCCTTCACGTAGACGTCGGGTCTGATCCGACCGAGGATCTGCTCGGCCGTGGGATGCGGGTCGATGAAGACGTAGTCCACGAACATCAACGCGGCGAGATTCTCCGCGCGGAGTTCCTGTGGGATGTACGGTCGCTGATCGCCCTTTGAGATATCCGAATCGCCGGTCAAGGTCACGACGAGAATGTCACCCTGCTGACGGGCGAACTCAAGGTAGCGAACATGTCCGGGATGGACGATGTCGAAGCATCCGTGACACTGGACGATGCTCTTGCCACCTGCGCGGGCGGTTTCCAAGGCGGCCGTGAGCTCTTCGAGCTGAACGATCTTCCGTCGCAGGCTCAGTGGCATCCTTCTCTATCCCGATCAGAAACCTTCCGCGCCGGGGCGCCGTACGAGGCATCACTGCATCAGCTTGCCGGACCGGATTGCATCGCTGCAGGGCATTTTGCCGTAGCGTATGCACACACCTGGGGTTTATCGGCTTTGGGGCTCCGTTTTGCACATGCTTTTCCGGGAGGCCGCATGAGGGGTGTGCGAGGTCGGTTGGCGATTCCGTGGAGAGTGTGGTTGACCGTGCACGGTGACCAACGTTGCAATCGGGACGCCAATCCATACCATTCCTCTTCCATGCATGCGGCAGGTGCCTTGCTCCCGGCGAGCCGTCGCTTACGAGTTGCGACGGATGAAGATGCCTACCGGTCGGTGCGTGAGCTTGCTGCAGGATGTACGAGACGATGCCGTTTCCCTGGACGATTCAGCGATACATTTTTCGCGAGATGAGCAAGGCCTTCGTGCTGGCCGCCATCGCCCTGACCGGTGTGCTCGGGCTCGGTGGCGGTGTCATGAACATGATCAAGCTGGGGGAGGTGACGCCTCTGCAGCTCTTCCGCCTTATAGCGTTGCTGCTGCCTCTTGCCGCTGCGATGACCCTTCCCATCGCGGCTCTGTTCGGTGCGGCGGCTACGTACGGGCGTCTCAGCGCGGATAACGAGTTCGTCGCGTGCCGCAGCAGCGGGATCAACCTGCACGTGCTTTTCTTCCCGACTCTGGTTCTCAGCCTCGTATCCGCCGGTCTGAGCTTCGGGCTGACGAACTTCGTCATACCCGGGATGGTGCGGAATCTCGAGGAGATGGTCAAAGCGGACATCGGCATGCTCGCCCAGCAGCGTTTGAACCGTCCCAGCGGGTTACGCCTCGGGAGGAACCACCGGATCACTGCGGACGAGAGCATCATCGATCCGGCCAACCCGAATCGCATCCGCCTGAAGCGTATCACTTTCGTGGAGATTGACGAAGAGCAGTGGGCCCGGTTCGGGACGGCGCAGGAGTTGAACCTGGATTTCGACCGGCGCGAGGATCGAATACGTATATCAGGTTGGATGTCGGGGTTGAGCTTCTTCGACCGTAAGCAGGGGCAGTTTGTCGAAGAGGCTTGGCAGGTTATTCCGGTTAACGAGTTCGATTCGCCGGTAGGGCGGAAGATCAAGTTTCTGACGCTGGGCGAATTGCTTCATTACCTTTCGGTCCCGGGCGAGTGGTACGAGGTCCGGGACGAGTTCCAGAAACTGCGGAACGCGGTCGGTCGGTGGATCGTGTACGACGAGCTGTGGAAGAACTGGATCGATGACAAGGTCCTGACGCTGTCGGACGAGCACGGGCGGTATGTGTTGCGCTCGGCGCTGCCCGGCGGGCGCATCCCCCGGGACGGGAGCATCGAACTGACGGATGTCACGATCGAAGTGTCGAAGGGCGGGCGGCGGCGCACCATCGAGGCGGAGCGAGCCGTCTTTGAGCTTACGCGCGGCGAGACCATGGCCGATTGCGGGATCGGGATCGAGCTCCGCAACGCCAGCGTCAGTGATGGTACGATCGTTATTCCCCGAGACAAGGAAACGCTCGGCCCCATCGCCTTGCCGCCGGAGTGGATCGCTCGCGTGCAGGCGTTGACGGAGCACGAACTGCTGAACTCGTCGGCGCTGCCGGGCGAGCCGCTTGCCGAAAGGCGCGAGCTCGCCCGGGAGGCTCGCGCGGAGACGGTACGGCGTATCGTGGGAGCAATCAACGAGCGACTCGCCTTCAGCATCAGCGTGTTTGCCCTGGTGATTCTCGCGGCGGCACTGGGGATCATATTCCGCGGGTCGCATGTGATGACGGCGTTCGGGATCAGTTTCATACCCACATTGTGCGTCATTGTGGCGATCATGATGGGCAGGCAGATGGCGCAGAACGCCGGCACGCATCTGTCGGGCTTGCTGCTGATGTGGTCGGGGATCGTCGTCGTGTCGGTGGTGGACGTTTGGATTCTGACACGGGTATTGCGTCGTTAGGACGAGAGGTGGGACCATGCTGAGCGTATTGGATCGTTACGTTCTTCGGTCTCTCGTGTTCAACTACGTGGTTGCACTGGGCTCCATGCTTTGCCTCTATGTGGTGCTCGACATGTTCGTGAACATGGACGAGTTCACGGAGCAGGGGTACGCGCTTCCAACCGTGGTGGCGAACATCGCCAGCTACTACTGGCCCAACCTCTTTCTCTACTTCTCGCAACTGTCCGGCGTGATCACGCTGTTTGCCTGCGTTGCGACGATTGCGCGCATGCGGAAGCTCAACGAGCTGACGGCGGTTCTCGGCTCCGGCGTCAGTCTGTACCGCGTCGCCCTGCCGGTGCTGGCCTTCGGCGTCCTCACGACGGGGCTCCTGATCATCGATACGGAGTGGCTGATCCCGTCCGTTGCACACAAGCTGTCGCGTGATCACGACGACGCGGACGGCAAGCGAGCGTACGAAGTTCTGTTCATGCGCGACAGCGGTGGGAGGCTTCTGTCGGCCGGTCGGTACCTGCCCACCCAACGTGACCTGCAGAACATCCTCGTTCTGACTCGTGATACGGACGGGACCATCTGCCAGACACTCGAGGCGGACCATGCCGTCTGGGAGCCACCCGACGACACGCGCCCCGATGGGCGGTGGAGGCTCGATCGGGCGCGTCTTACGACACGTGTTCGTGGTAATGCCTCGGGCCTGGCACCTCGCTCGAACAAGAACGTCACCTACCCTCTATACTACGAAAGCGATCTGAGCCCTGAGGTTATCCAGCTCAGGCAGAGTGAAGGTTGGATCCGATTCCTCAGCCTGGCGGAGCTCGGAAAGCTGGAGGGACAGGCGGGGCGAAACCTGGCAACGGTCGTTCAGACAAAGCACGCCCGACTCACCGCGCCGATTGTGAACCTCGTGCTGCTGTTGCTGGGACTTCCCTTCTTCCTCGACCGCTCGCCGGGCAATGTGCTGAGCGATGCGGGGAAATGCATGGTCGCCTGTGGGCTTTGTTACGTTGTATCCCTGATCACTCAGAGCTTGCAGCCGGGCTCGGGCTCGGCGCTACCCGCCTGGATTCCCATCTTTGTCTTCGGCACCCTCGGCGTCGTGCTGCTCGATCGAATCCGTACATAGTCGGCATTTCTCACCAACCGAGGAGGGCGCAGAGCACGCCGAGTGTGGATGAAGCCGTGCGGTGCGTCTGGCAGGGCTGGCAGCGTGACGCCGCCATGGATGACTGCCTACGGCAGACCGCTTCCGCACGTGTCAGGCCGTACGGTTCGAAACCCTCTGAAATGAACGAACCTCCGCGTTCTCCTCGGTGAGGAACCCGGGATAGTGCTTTCTTGCAGGTGTGCTGTATGCAAACACGCCGGGTCCTGTGCCCAACTGCGAGGGTCACGGTGAGAATCAGACAAATCTGCGATGCGCTTCTCGGGGAGGAAGGCTGCGGCTTGTCCGGAGGTTGGCCCGAATATCAGTCGGGCTCAGGCTGCCGGATTCCTCCGGCAATCGTGCCCTGCGAACGGAGCAGGCTGCGTCGGAGGATTTTCTGACGGCGCCGTTCACGGTAGGCGGTCACACCACGGTGGAACAAGACATAAGATATGACGGCGGCCACGAAACCTACAAGAAAGCAGCCGACCCAAAGCTCCAGCGAGATCACGGCGAGATGGCCGAACAAGCCCTTCCAGTACCCCGGATCGAAGAAGCCAACGGTCTGCTGTCGCTCCAATTCCGATATTACGACGGTCTCGTCGGCGGAAGTCGAGCTGGGAATGATCAGCCGACCCAGTGCGAAGCACGCACCGTAGATCGGCCACAGGGTGAGAGGATTTGTGATCCAGACAATCGGTATGCAGATCGCCTTGTTGGCACGGACCAGGGCGGCAAGGCTGATGGCGATCACGGTTTGAAGACCGACCAGGGGTAAGAAGGCTACGAACGTGGCGATAGCCGCCCCACGGGCAATGGCATGAGGTGTGTCGTTCGTGTGCAACACCTTCTGTGCCAGAATCTTACGAGCCTTGAACCAGAACGTCGACACCGAGTATCCTCAACGGCAGGGTTGGGGCATGTCCGTACCTGCGTGCACAGCACGCAGCAGGAAAACACCCCGAGTTTCCGCATAGACTTCTACGTTTGCAGTCCCGATTACGGTGGGGAAATCTTGCGCTAGTCTATCAGCAGTGGCCGTGATAGGCCAGTGTTGACCGTTATCTCGTTTATACTCGGCACGTTTTCCCATCGGACGGTCTGGCCCTACGACTTTTTGAAGCCTATCGCGCTGCGCGCCGAGCCAGCGAGTGTTCCACTGCGGCAACGACACGATCGACCGCCAGTTCGTGCATGCACCGATGATCGTGTGGGCATTGCGATAACCGTCGAAGATAGCAGGGTGAGCACTCGACGCCGGCATGCACTACATCCTCCAACCGGCGGTACGGGCCTGTTCGGAGTGGATTCGTCGATCCGATCAGGCACACGATCGGTCTCTGAAACGCCACAGCCAGATGCACCGTGGCCGAATCATGGCACAGCACGACGTCCGCCAGGGCTATCAATGCCGCCAACTGGGCAATACCTGTGAGTCCGGCCAAGTTCACCGGCTCCGACCCACAAGCGTCGGCAATGCGTTCGCAAAGCGATTTCTCGTCCGGACTGCCAAGCAGGACACACCGCACGCCGTCGATGCGATGAAGCTGATCGATCGTCTTAGCGAAGCGTTGCCAAGGCCAGACCTTTGTCTCGCCGCGGGCACCCGGGGCGACGGCCACAATACGTTGGTCCTGCGTGACGCCGGTTTCGCGGAGCAGGTTCCGTGTCTGGGCTCTTGTCGACTCATCATGTGTGAGCCGGAATTCCACCGGGACATCATCAAACCCGAGCATCCGGGCTACCCGGTAGTTGCGATCGACGGCATGAACGTTCGGGTCCTCGATGATGATGCGGTGATTGTAGAAGATCCACGCTCCTTCGCGGGCGTCGCGGAAGCCGATCCGAACCGGTGCCCGAGTCGTCCAAGTTATCCAACCCGTTCTGAAGAGTCCTTGCAAGTCGAGGACCAGGTCGTAGCGCCGGCGTCGAAGACTGCGGATAAAAGTGACAAACTCGCCCGTGACCCGCGGACTTCGGCCGATCAGGCCAAACCGCTTGCGATCGAACGGAATCAGCTCGTCCAACTCGTCGTGTCCATCGAGAAGAGGGGCGAACGGTGAGGCAACGAGCCAGTCGATCTTCGACTCGGGGAAACGTGTACGAAGACCATGCAGCACAGGCAGGGCATGAACGACATCGCCGAGCGAACTGGGCTTGACGAGGAGGATCCTGTCGAACTTGCGGTTATCAAGGTCGGTCACGGTATGTGCAGCTTCGGCAATTCGGTCAACCCTGAGCGGCCTGCTGAGCTGCCGGTGGTGCTCTAGACGATTCCCCGGAATCGAGTTCAGAGCCGCGGGCTTTAGCCCGCGCCCGGGCAAGTAGACGCTCGCCCTCCGTCACGTGCGGCACCCGAAAACTGGTACTGCACCAGCCCGCATTATTCACCGCGGAGCACGCGGAGACCGCAGAGAAACAAAAGGGATGGCGGTTGCGACGAGCCAAGTTGTTTACACACTGTCGGAACGGGAAAGCCTCCGATTCTGTCATAACTTCTTTCCAGCACTTCTCTGGGCTCTTGGCGCTCTCTGCGGTATGAATGATCCGGTCTAGGTGCGAAATACTACCCACCGATTGTCTCCTACGAGCACCTCGGCGGGACGAAACCTACCCTTGTAGGCCATTTTCCGGCTTTGGGCAACATAATAGCCGAGGTAGTAATAGGGGCGGCCCGAGTGGCGAGCAAAGTCCATTTCCCAGATTACCGAGAACGTGCCAAGGCTCCGGCGCGAGTAATCGGGGTCGAAGCACATGTATATGCTGCTGAGCCCGCTCGGCAGACTGTCCGCGAGGCCGATTCCGATGAGGCGCCGGCCGAGCCTGTAGCGGAACTCGAGCGTCTCCACCGGGGAGTCGTACAGGAAATCCCGGAAAGCGTCATAGGTCCGGACCATGGTGTCGTCGTGCTGGGCGTCCAAATAGCGACAAAAGAGCTCGAACTTCTCATCGCTGGGCTCGGGTTCACCGACCTCGACCTGGACATCCGCGTTCCGCCGCGTGATCCGTCTCATCGATCGCGTTGGCCTGAACTCCAAGGTGCGAATGCGAATCGGTCGGCATTCCTGGCATAAACGACATCGGGGCCGATAAACGATCCGTCCCGCACGTCGAAAGCCGCGATTAGCCAGGTGCTCACAGAGGACCGGGTCCAGTCGCTCGACGAAGTACGCCTCATTGCGCGAGGCCATTCCGGGCAGATAAGGGCAGGGAGTCTCCTCCGACACGTTCCGG
>JAUXGE010000109.1 GCA_030622435.1 Planctomycetota bacterium | reverse complement strand
TTGCCTGTGATGATGCGGGAGTCGGAAGGCAGCGGCCGGGCGTACAGCGGCGCGGTCCCCGCGATCAGCACCGACAGCGAGGCAGCGACGGTCAGTCTTCTAAATCTTGTGTTCATGATCGATTCTTCCTTGTCTTGTTATCCATGCCATTGCGATGGCGTATCTACTGAAACTCGGGAACTTCGGGTCTGTTTGGAATCACGCATTCGGGACTCCCCGGCGGTCCTACTCGGCAGCGATGCAGTACAGGTGTTTGTGGCCGCGAAGGTAGATTTCCTTGTCGACGATGGCCGGTGAAGCTGCAAATCCGTCGTCGAGCGAATTCGTAGCCAGTATCTTGAATGTGGGTCCGTGTTGAATCACGGCTGTTTTGCCGCCACGACCCGCAATGTATAAGCGGCCACTGGCTGTAACCGGTGACGCATACACGCCCTGCATCCCCTCCAAGCGCTGATTCGTAAACAGAGGACTGCCGGTCTTCGCGTCGACACAAGATAACATGGCACGGTTGGTGTCGAGGAAGTACAGCCGGTTGTCATAGAGTGCCATTGAAGGAACGTACGGCGTTCCCTTTCCCGTGTAGGCCCAGGCAACCGACTCAGAGCCCATGATGTCGCCCTCTGCCCCGGCGTAGCGGACAGCCATCAACGCGCTACCCCGGAAGCCACTTGCAAAATAGAGCAGTCCGTCGCTTTCAAGCGGAGATGGAACGACGTTCAGGGTCATGCCGCGACACTGCCACCGTAGATCGCCGGTCCCGAGATCGTAGGCTCGAATGCTGTTCGTCGCACTCGTTACAACTTGTGGTTTACCCCCGACATCAATGATCAGCGGCGTCGACCATGACGTCGGCTCGTCGCGGTCGACTTTCCACTTCTCCGCGCCTGTCTTCTTGTCCAACGCGACAATGAACGATTGCCCCTCGTGATCCCAATTGATCACAATCGTGCCACCATAAAGGGCGGGTGAACTGCCTTCGCCGAAGGATCGCCGGGTCTGCATGTCGCCGAGATCCTTCTGCCAGATAAGCCGGCCATCCATGTCCAGGCAGTAGAGGCCGCTCGATCCGAAGTAGGCGAAGATGTGTTTACCGTCCGTCACGGGCGAGTTCGAGGCCTGACTGGCATCCTGGTGACCGCCCGCATGGGGGAGTTCCTCACGGACCGTTCGTTGCCAGATCGTCTTGCCCGTCTGTCGATCCAGTGCCAATACGACGAACTGATGAATGTGAGTCGGTGCCTCGATCCGCATCCGGCCCCCACCGTGCCTCCCGCCGGCGCCTTGTGGCTCGGCAGGTTTCTCCCCCGTTTTCTCGCCGGCGATCTTCTGGTCGGTCTTCACCGCTGTCTGGACGTAGATCCTATCCGCCCACACGATCGGCGTTGCATGCCCGAGACCGGGAATCTCCACCTTCCATTTGATGTTCTTCGACTCACTCCACTCGATGGGCGGATCACCGTGAGGGGCGTGTCCTGTCATGAGAGGACCGCGCCATTGGGGCCAATAGGCGTCGCGGGCGACCCCCGGGTCTTCGGCAACGGCCCGCGGCCCAAAAACACAACTGCACACGACGAAGATCAGACTCAATCTCATGTCATTTCCTCCTGATGGAGCCTTCAACGCGGCGACTCTCCGGTTTAGAGACTCGCTCCTTATTCATGCCGCAGCGCCTCGATAGGATCGAGGTTGGCCGCGTGACGCGCGGGGTACAATCCGAACACGATGCCTACGGTCATACTGATGCCTACGGCCAGCACGATGCTGTACGGTGTAACCACCGTCGGCATGCCGGCGAGTTGCGTGATCAGCCAAGGGATGAGCAGGCCGATCGTCACTCCGATCAGGCCTCCCGCAGTCGACAGGACGACCGTTTCGATCAGGAATTGACCGATGATCTGACGGCGCTTGGCGCCGATCGCCCGGCGAATTCCGATCTCGCGCGTTCGCTCGGTGACCGAGGCGAGCATGATGTTCATGATGCCGATGCCGCCGACCAGTAAGCTGATGCCTGCGATCGATCCGAGGACGATGTTGAATGTTCGTTTAGTCGCTTCGGCCTGACGCAGCAACGCGAGTGGGACGCTGATCACGTAGTCATTTCTCTTATGGTAGCCTTCCAGCATCCGCTCCAGCCCGTTCGCCACGGTCTCGACATTTTCGATGGCGTCCACCTGGACGATTAGCTGATGCAGTTCCACGGCTTCGCGCAGGAGCGACCCGGCACTGATCTCCGTGCGGAAATCACCATAGCGTTCCCGGGCCACCTCGACAGGGATGTAGGCATCGACCTTCTTGTCGGGCGTCTGGATCGAGCCCTCCTGTCCCGACTCGCTTTGGACGATGCCCACGACCTCGTAGTACTCGCCGCCGATGCGCAGCGACTGGCCGATGGTGCGCTCGGTGGCCAGCAGGCGGCGGGCGCCGTACTCGGTCAGCACTGTTACGCCGGCCCGTTTCCGGCCGTCGCGCGGCGTGAGTGATCGTCCGGCGATGAGCCGGCGCCGCACCAGATCAAACCAATCCGCAGTCGTGCCCATGATGCGCAGGTCGAGTTTGCGCTCCCCCAGGCGTCCCTCTTTTCGCACGATCTTGACAGGAACCGTCCGCTCGATCGCATCAAACGTCTCCTGCGCCCTGCGCTCATCCTCGTAAAGCAAGCCGAACATGACGACGCTGAAAGGTGAGCGTTGGCTCCCGGAGTCGTCCTCGATTGGTTTGACCGAATTGATTATGATGTTCGTGCTGCCGAGCTTGCGGATTTCCTCGAGGGCTTCTTTGCTGGCCCCCTCGCCCACCGCGAGCATCGCAACGACGCTGCCCACCCCGAAGACCACGCCCATCATCGTCAGGAAGGAACGCAGCTTGTGCAGCAGCAATGTCTTTATGCCGAGGCGGATGTTCTTGAGGAGCTTGGCCTGTCTCATGCGGAAGTCTCTTCAATGCGATCGATCAGCCCATCCTGCATATGCAGGCGACGGCTTGCATACGCCGCCAGATCCGGCTCGTGGGTCACCATAAGGACGGTCTTGCCCTGTTCGTTCAGTTCACTGAGCAGGGCCATGATTTGCTTGCTCGTGGCGGAGTCGAGGTTACCGGTGGGTTCGTCGGCGAGCAGGATCGACGGATCGCTGGCCAGGGCGCGGGCGATGGCGACCCGTTGCTGTTCTCCTCCCGAAAGTTCGGCGGGTCGGTGTTCGAGCCGATCCGCGAGCCCGACGCGCGCGGCCATCTCCTCGACCCGAGCGGCGCTTTCATTCGCGTCCCAGTCGAGGTAGTAGAGCGGCAACTCGATGTTCTCACTTACTGTGAGCTGTGGAATCAGGTTGAAGCTCTGGAAGATGAACCCGAGGTGGCGCAGCCGAAACTCGCTGAGAGCGTTATCATCAAGCACGGCCACGTCCTGCCCCTCCAGCAAGTAGCGGCCCGAGGTCGGCCGGTCGAGACACCCCAGCAGGTTCAGCATGGTGCTCTTTCCCGAGCCGCTCGCCCCCATGATGGCGTAGAAGCCCCCGCGCTCAAACGCGACAGTTACTCCCGCCAAGGCGCGGACCTGTGCCTCACCCATCTGGTAGACCTTGGTCACTGCTTCGAGCACGGCGACAACTTGCCTCGATGACTCGGCCGAGACTGCGGTAGAGGTCAACATGTTGGTTGCTGAGATCACTCGTCTCCACGTGGCCTGTCTTGCGACCCTGATGGGCGGCGTTCACGCGCCGACTCCCCTCCTCCGGTTGGTCTGTTCCCTCCGAACCGTTGGCGCATCGCTTCCCGCTCCTCGGGCGACATGTTCTGGAAGCGTTGGCGCATCGCCTCCCTCTCCTCAGGGGACATGTTCTGGAAGCGCTGGCGCATCGTTTCCTGCTGTCCCGAAGCAGCGTCTTCGTGCCCTCGTTCTCCGTGTGTACCGGCGGGTGGCCCTGGGCCGTGTGTCCGCTCTCCGCGGTCACGTTGACTGTCTGGATGGCTTTGAGACTCTGTCCCGGCAGTCTGCTTCGATTCCTCGATACGTCGCCTGGTCAGCTCCGTGTCGGAGTCGGCCGTGGCAAGGCGTTCCTCCACAACGACGCCGGACGCTTCGAGCGGTGGCGTCAGGAGTACCTCCTGGCCGGGCTCGAGGCCGGAAAGCACGTGCACCATCGAATTATTGTCGAGCCCGATCTCGATCGATTGGGGCTCGAAGCCGTTGTCGTCGCGTACGTAGACCGTCGGGGTCGGTCCGATCCGCGTTACGGCCTGCACCGGCACGTACAACGCGTCCGCGTGTTGCTCGACGATGATGTTCGCCTGGCAACTCATGCCCGTCCGCAGTTCCGGGTGACTGCCGTCCAGATGAATCTGGGTCGGGTAGACTTTGAGGTCGGGGTTGATCCACGCGCTCTGGGCGTCTGGCAACGGTGCGATTTTGGCCACGCGCCCCGTGAACGACTGCCCCGGAATGGCGTCGACAGACACGTGTACCGGCAGGCCGATTCGGATCTTCTGCAGGCTCGACTCGTGAATCTGGACCTCCGCCATCATCGATTCGGCCGAGGGCAGGTAGATCAACTCCTGGCGTTCGCGGATGGCCTGGCCCTCCTCGAGTGGCTCTCTCCTGCGGTGGCGTCCGCCGCCCTGGACCGACGTGGCGTACACGACGAGTCCGTCGCGAGGCGCCACGATCTTGGTCATGGCAATCTGAGCTTCTGTTTTGTCAAACTTGGACCGTTGCTGGCGAAGCTCCGTCTCCTTTGCTTTCAGGTCGGCCTTGGCCTGGACGATGTCGGCGTTGGCCTGCAGCTTGACGCGCTCCAGCGCCATCTTGGCTTGGTCGATGTCGCTCTCCAACTCTGCAACTTTGCGCTTCGACGTGTAGTCCTGGAGCAGTTGCAGCGAAGCGACGGAAAGTTCGTAGTTGAGCTGCGCCCGGTTGAAGGTGAGGCGATCAGCGTCGAGTTCCGTCTGCGAGATGTACTTCTCCTCGTAGAGACGCTCGGACCATTTGAGCTTCTCGGCTGCGCGCTCCAACTCCTCGTTCGCAAGCGTGATGTTGGACTCCTCCTCTTTAAGTTCCTGCGGATGCTCCCCTTCGACGTATTGCTTGACGTCTTCCATGGCGAATTGGTAGTCGAGTTCCGCTTTGGAGATGTCGCTCTCCGCCTGGTTCTTCGCCACGGCCAGCTCCTCGCGAGCTCGGATGAAGGACGCTTCGGCGTTGTCGACCGAGATCTGCTGCTGGATCAGATCATCCTGGAGTCTGCTGGCGTCCAGCTCGACGAGCAGGTCTCCTTTCTTGACGCTTGTTCCCTCCGGGATCAGGAAGATCAGCGTAGTCTGACCCTCGACTTCATTCTTGAGGCTGACCTGCTCGAGCGACTTGATCGTACCTGATTCGACAACGCTGATGGTCAGAGGCCCCTGTCGCGTCTTGAATGTGGGCTGTGCCCCTTGCGCAGCCCCTGAACCTCCCGTGCGCGTCAATGCGACCGCCCCCACCGCGGCCGCGACAACGATCACGACTGCAAACATCGCCATCTTGTTGCGGTTTGTCGGCTGGTTGCTCTGTTTCATCGCACTCATCTCGATTCATCCAAATCTATGGAGTGTATTCCTGCCACAGGCCTTTTTCGTTGACAGCGAGCACTCCCATATCTCGCTGCAGGCTGAGTTCTCCGACGCGATAGTTCACGAGCGCGGCGGTTAACGTATTCTGGGCTGACACCAGCGATTCCTGTGCTTCCAGAACGTCGCGGATCTCGGCACGACCGGCTTCGAGAAACAGTTTCGTGCTGGCCACGCGTCGCGTGGCAACAGCCACGGCCTGTGCCTGGATCTGGATCGTTTCACGGGCCTCGAGTAGCTCACTGAGGCGGTTTCGAACGGCAAGCTTGATCTGATCCTCGAGTTCCTGCAGGT
Organism: Planctomycetota bacterium; assembly: GCA_030622435.1. Lineage (GTDB taxonomy): Bacteria > Planctomycetota > Phycisphaerae > UBA1845 > UBA1845. The sequence continues at coordinate 6,405 of JAUXGE010000109.1, read as the reverse complement.
CGCGGATGGCTTGCTCGAGTCTGATGAGGCTCACGCGGTACGCGTTTCGTTCCGCTGTGCGCTCGAGGGGCAAGTCCACGGTGAGCAGGGCGGAGTACAATCCCTCACCCGGACGCAGGTCCGCATCATCCTGATCGACCGAACCGAGTGTCCGTCGCTGCCCGGTCGCACCACTGCCGAGGAGCGTGATGTCCGCGCGGAGCTGATCGGCGGCGATCGCCACGCTTCGTTGTGTGTCATGGACGCGTCCCAGCGTGACCCGCAGGTCCAGTCGGCTCTCGATCGCGACAAGAATCGCCTTCGTTTCGTCAAGCTCATAGGGTCCCGCGATTCCCTGACCGGGTGGCACAAGCACAATGGGGTCATCGGCCGCTGAGGGGACCTCGAGGTCACTCGGCTCCTCAGTGGAGACAACCCGCTCCGCCCTTGCTACCAGCGCTTCCAGTTCCGCGCGGTCCAGCTCGATGTCGGCATCCACCGGCAATCCGAGCGTCACTTTGAAGGCGTCGAGCCGCCGTTGGTACGTCTCCAGCGCCGCCACCCAGCGATTGCGCGCGCGGAGTTCATCCTGCAACGACTGATCGACCTGGATTTCAGGCAGTCGCCCGGCATCGGCCAAGCGGCGCGCGCGACGTGTCGAGGTAATCAACCCGCGGTAGTTTTCCTCCTCGTTCTGGACCTGGTCGCGCTGTCGGAGAACGCTAAGGTAGTCGTCTGCGATGCGGACTGCGAACTCACGCTTGAAGCGTTCAAATTCGTAGATCGCGTAGACGACGTCGCGCTCGGCCTGCGTCAGGGGTTCGGTCACCACGAATTCACCCGAACCGCGCATCAGCGGGATCGAGATCGAGGCGTCGGCGTAGACGCCACGTGAAAACAGCCGGTTCTGCGTGAGCAACGACACCAGGTCCAGCCCGATCGCGCCCGTAAACGTCATTCCGTTCTTGAAGCGTCGGGTGAAGTCCAACAGGCCTCTGTTCTCGATGCCCGAGACATTCTGGCTGTCGGTGTTGCCCTCGTCATCGATGACGACCGGACTCTCCAGTTCCGACTGAAACAGGGAGTTAAGTGTGCCGGACCAGGTGTTGCGAAACTCGTCGCGTTCCAGGTCAAGTCGCAGGGCCGCCTCGAAGACCTGCTCTTTTCTGCCCTGGTACTCGCGGCCTTCGTGGGCGGCAATCTGGAGTGTGTCCAGAAGCGTGAGCTCGAGTGCGCCGGTCGTCTCCTGGTCGCCCAGGAACGGCGCTTCGTCTTCCGCCGTCTCCAGGTAGTCATCGTCAGGCCACTGTTCGATAGGATCGAGATCATGCCTGCCCAGCGATGCACTTGCGGCGTACGGTAAATGCTGGTCCAACAGCAGGCGCCGGCGGAGAGTGTCCGCCGGTTTCTCGAGTGTGAACGGTTCGATCCGCCCCAACGCCTCACCCTGAGCATCCTGAATGATCTTATACGCCACGCTGTCGGCGTGTTGGCGATGGTCGCCCGGCGATCTGCATCCGGCAAGCAGAAGCAGTGCCGCTATCGTGACTCGACCCGACAACAAAATCCTACGTCTCACGCTACACGCTCTCATCCCGCTCGTGCCGTTTCTTTTGTTTAGACGGTCAGTTGTGTGAGCAACAACCCCACAGCGTAGTCCGCGACATCCGCAATCAACGCATTCACATTAATTGTACAACGTGCAGCCTGAAGTAACAGAGCCCCCGTTGCCAGAACCACAAGTCGTTTGCTTGCCCTCGGTAAAGGGTAAATCCTCATGCTCGTTACTCTCTAACACGACCCGCCGCATGCACGTGCCGGATTCGCCGTGACAATGCCGTGACAATGCCGCATAAGCCGCCGCTATTCCGTACGACGCCAACCAGGAAAAGATCCCGGAGCCAAACGGCTGGTGGGGCCGGTTCTGCTACCTCTTCGAGAAAGTGTGTCGCGTTTCCTTCCGTGTTTCTCCAAGGACAAGTAGGGCAACAAGAGACAACACCACCTCATTGAAAACGGCGTTACTACTTCCGCTCCCGGCTTTCATACCTCTGCAGTCTCCGTTCGTATTTAGCAGCCTGTCCCTCGTCGAGCATCTTCAAGATCGATTCCTTGGTGGAAGCCGCCAGCTGAGCCATGGCTTCTTCGCTTCGCCGCTTGAGCTCCGCTGTAATGGGTTTCCGCCCTTCAGCGCCGGCAACCCTTATGGCACTCTTCTCCGCGTCGGTCAGCCTGGAAAATTTACTCGCCCTACGGACAGCGCGCAGCTCGCGCATCGCCTCCTGCCCAATGGTCTTCAACTTGGCTTTCTGTTCGCCGTTCAGGTGAAGTCGTCTGGCCGCACGCAGAATGGCGCGGACATCCGTGGGCTCCGGAGACTCCTCAGTACTCACGATAACGAGATCAGCGTAGTATTTGGTCAGCAGTGGTTTCTGATCCTCACGGAGCAGTTCGCTGACCTGATCGAGTAGCTCGGCGCGCATGTTCTCCGGATTGCGGCGAAACTCCCGGAACTGACTTCTGAGCTCTTCCACACGATCTTGATCGCCCGACTCTTCTGCCTCGCGCATCTCCTGAAACAACGGCCTCATCTCCGTCATTTGCTGATGCATTCGACCCCGGCGAGACTGGAGCAGCTCGCGAAACTGCTCGCGCTGCGTGTCGTCCATGCCCACCTCGTCGGGCAGTTCTCGCAGCATGCGCCGATACTCCTCGCGGTCTTCCCGACGGCGCTCCATCCCCTCTCGCATCTCCATGAACCGCTCGTGCTGCTCGTCGTTCAGGATCGGCTCGATTTCGTCGAGCGCTTCACGACGCAGATCACGTGGTCCGCGCTCGTCACCAAGCTCTGCGCGCAGTTCGGCCGCCCGCTCTCGATCGCCGTTCCGCATGGCTTCGCGAATCTCATCCCAGCGCGGAGACATTTCCTCCATGCGGGCACGTTGCGCGGTCATGATCTCTTCGAACTCCTTGCGCTGGGCGTCATCGAGGTCGAGTTCCTCTGCGACGCGTTCGAGCATGCGCCCTGGCCCGCGCCTCTCACCGCGCTCCCCGCGCCTTGGTCGCTCGGCGTCGGGTGGGACGGCCTGGCCGAACGCGAACGACGCCAAGAAGACACTCACAAAGAACACGAGCGAGTATCGGCTCATCATTAGACTCCTGTTTCCGACCTTTCCGAACTGCCGCCTCCGCACCGGCTGGCAGCACTGCGTAGGCTTTGACTACCTCTACTCTTGCCCCTCGTGGGTCGGCTCCCTTTTCCCACTCCAGGGACCTCGGTGTTGACCGCGAGGACCACCATGTCTGCTGAAGCCGGGACCACCGCGGGAAAACGTGCGGCGGATCATCTCGTCCATGACCTCCAACTGGGCCGGCTCGAGTTGTTGCCTCATGTATAGGAAATGATCCACCACGCGTCTGTCGATTCGTTCGCGCAAACGCGCAATCTCATTGAGCTGCGCCGCGATTCCCTCGCTGTCGGGCACGGCGACGGTCATCAGTTCGGTAAGCGCCTGTCGCTTCTGGCCGAGTTCACTCCTGAGCCCGTGCACTTCCTCGAACATCTTCGTCCGGGCCGCGTGCATCAGCTCTTCCTGCCCTGCGGTTAGCGCGAGATCATGCAGGAAGTCCGGGCGCCCGTGCTTGCAGTCCTTGGTGGGCTCATGATCATCCTGCCATCTGGACGCTACGTGCTTCCTGTATGTCCGCACGCCGAACGTAACCCCGACACCCGCGTTGAACGCCAGCGACGCGATCAAGATCATCCACACCCGTTTGCGATTCCAGAATTCCATGGACATCCCTTACTCCTCCGCATCCGGCAGCAAGGCCAGAAGTGTCTGGTCGACAGTGGTCTCGGACCCCAGGTCGACGTACTCATTGGCCGTAGCCTCGGCCGTTTGCACTGTGTCCGCACCTGTTGCGGGCAACCTGCCGTTGGCAAGGATCGTCAGGACAACACCGGCGAAGAACGCAACAGCTCCAAACCCGAGCTGTGCAGGCCGCAGGAGTTCAAACCAACCCCCAACCACACTTCGAGCAGAGTCGTCGTTCTCCGCGCGAGCGATCAGCCGCACGGTGAACGCCCATCGCGGCTCCGGTGCCGGCAACGAATCGAGCTTCTTCGCGGCTCGCCCGAGCTCTGCCGCGAACGAGCTGCACACCTCGCATCCGAGCAGGTGTTGCTCTACGGCCCCGAGCCGCGGCTTGGTCAACTCGCCGTCGAGCCGAACCGAAATGTACTTTCGTGCTTTCCCGCATCGCATCAGAGCACCGTATCCTCTCTGAAGAGTCCAGCACCCAAGTCGGGTGAAACCTGCGGAGCATCCTGATTCGCTCTAGTCTCCAACAGCATGCCTCGCAGTTTGCACCTGGCTCGAAACAGAAGCGACTCAACCGCAGAGATCGAGACCTCGAGCACGTCGGCAATGTCCGAATAAGTGAAATCGTGGAAGTGGCGGAGAATGATCGCCGCCCGCTGGGCAGCGGGCAGGGCTGCAACCGCGCGCCTGATGCGGGCGGCCTCCTCGTCCGCCATCGCCCCTGCTTCCGCAGAGCGAGCGCCGCCGGCAGCCACGGGGGTAGTGTCGTCAGCGCGCAGGGTCTCTGTTCGCCGAAGACGCTGCCCGCGGCGGTAGTTGAGGGCGGCATTCCTTGCCATTCGGAAAAGCCACGTGATGACCTTCGCCCGTGGCTGATACGACCCCGCGGCCTTGAAGGCGCTCATGAAGACGTCCTGAGCGAGATCCTCGGCCGTCTCACGGTCGCTATTCCCGAGAAACCGGTAGATGAATTGAACAACGGACCGGTGATGGCATTCGACCAGGACGGCAAAGGCGCGATTGTCGCCTTGGCCGGTCGCCAACATCAGGTCTTCGTCGTTGCGTTCCAGCATCCGTTGGATCACTGCCCCAAGGTTCCTGCCACGCTGCAAAAACGCTCGAAACGTGCCGGTGGGGTTGGATTGTCGGCAAATCCGACCGCTGCCGCCACGCCATGGTTAACACCGATGCGGGCGGTAACTTGTGGATGACGACAAAGTATGACAGTCAGGGCTTGTTGCGTAAAGGGGATGTCGATTACGAGCCGCAGTAAGGGGAATGGAGAGCGATTGCGACCGGAGACTCGAACTCCACTGACTCACCACCCTTTGCGGGATTCAGCCGGAAGCGACGATGGAGGACGCAGTAGCTGGAGTCGCGTCGCCGGTTTTGGTATTCTGGTGGGTGAACGATACTGCGTAGCACTGATTCAGTACTCAGATGATCGTTCGTGAGGAGATATCATGATCCGCCGCAACGGATTCTATCCGAGCTTCGTGAAGCAATCCGTCATTGCTGCCGCGGTGTTGGTGGTGGCATACCCGGCCTTCGCGGATTCGCAAATCGACCTCGGCCGCGGACCGATCACGATTCACGTGCCGGCGTCGTACGACCCGGGCACGCCGGCGCCGCTGGCGATTCTCCTCCACGGATACGGTAGCAACGGGTCGGCCACCGAAGCGTTCTTCGGCTTCGCCACGGCCGCAGAGACAGCCGGCATCATTTACGCCGCACCGGATGGCACGACCGATCTGAGTGGATACCCTTTCTGGAACGCTACCGACGCTTGCTGCAACTTCAACAACTCCACCGTCGACGACTCGGGATACCTTCGGTCACTCGTCGAGGCGATCCAGGCGGACTACAACATCGACGACCTGTGCGTCTACTTCGCCGGGCTGTCCAACGGCGGGTTCATGTCCTATAGAATGGCGTGCGACCACGCGGACCTGATCGCGGGCATCGTGAGTGTGGCCGGTGCCACGTTCGACGATGCGGCCGACTGTTCGCCCACCGAGCCCGTGCACATACTGCAGATTCACGGCACGGCCGACACCGTCATCCTCTACGCCGGTGGGTCTCTTGCAGTTCCTTACCCGGGTGCGGTCGAATCGGTTGAAACCTGGGCGCAATACAACGGATGCGTCCTCACGCCGGTCGCCGGGCCCGGCACACTCGATCTCGACGCTGGTCTTCCAGGTGCGGAGACGACGATTACACGTTACCCCTACGGTTGTTCCTCCGGCGGCTCTGCTGAGCTTTGGACGGTCAGCGGCGGTCCGCACGTCATCTCGCCTACGCCCGATTTCGGCGCGTCGGTTGCGGAGTTCATGCTGACACATCCCCGACCGGCCCCTATTGACGTCCCCGCCATTTCTGAATGGGGCATGGTGACGCTGACGCTGCTCGTGCTGACCGCAGGGTCAGTCGTCCTCCTAAGGCGACGAGCCGCGGTGTAGGCCACGTTCAACAAAAGTTCATTGCATCGGGTTCCGCACCACAAAACACGATGGTCACTGTTCAACTTGCCGATGTTTCGTCGTCAGACTAACCTGGGGGGCTTGGTTTGATGCATGGAAAGGATATGATCGTTGGACCTGCTTGC
>JAUXGE010000419.1 GCA_030622435.1 Planctomycetota bacterium | reverse complement strand
TATGCGACAGCGCCGGTGCCGCCGAAGGCGTCGAGAACGGTAGTGAATGTGTAGTCCCGCAACTGCGTGAGGATCTTGCCGGCGAGTTTGGGCTTGCTACCCTGATAGCGCGTGGGAGGGAAGCCTTCGAGATTCGACGTATTCCGAGCTGCCGGGGCCGAGGGTGACATCAAGCGGACGCGGCCTGTGTGTCGGCGGAGTCGCCGGCGTTACTTGCGCTGGGGGGTCGTGGTAAATGGCTGCCGTGCGCAGCCTCCGATTCGGAGTCCGCCGGGACACCGCTGTACCGCAACGCCGCCTCGACCAAGCCGACGAACATGGGTTGGGCCTGGAGCGGGCGGCTGGTCAGCTCGGGGTGTGCCTGTGTGGCGATGAAGTACGGGTGGCGGTCGGTCGGCAATTCGAGTGCGTGCATGATCGGGTGGTTTGGGCTTTTTCCGGAGAACACCATCCCGTGCTTCTCGATTCGCTCGATGTAGTCGGGGTTGACCTCGTATCGATGCCGGAAGCGAAGCCGTATGCGGTCGGCGTTGTCGAAGAGGTTCGCGGCGAGGGTGCCGGGGGTCAGAACGACATCGAACCCACCTAGCCTCATGTTACCCCCAAGCCCCTCGATCCTCTTCTGTTCGGGCAGGACATCGATAATGGGATCAGGGCAGTTCGGTTCGATCTCGGTGCTGCCGGCGTGTGGAAGACCGGCGACGTTCCGGGCGTATTCGATCACGGCGAGTTGCATGCCGTAGCAGATTCCCAAATACGGGATCTTGTGCTCGCGCACGTGCCGGATGCAAGCGATCTTTCCGTCGACGCCCCGTGTTCCGAAACCGCCGGGCACGATCACTCCGTGGATGTTCTCGAGACGCTTGGCGGCATTGGCCTGGGTCAAATCCGTGCTGTCCACCCAGTCGAGCTGCACTTTCGCGCCGACGTGCGTGCCGGCGTGTTCGAGGGCCTGGATGATGCTGGCGTAGCTGTCGCGCACCGTTGTGTACTTGCCGATGATCCCGATCGTGACGGGGTGCTGTGCCCCGCGCAGCCGGGAGATGTAGTCGTTCCACGTCCGTCGTGCGGTCTCTTCGGCTCTGGTGTCCATGCGATCGGCGATGCTGAGCAGGTCGATCACGGCCGCATCGATGCCGGCACCGCGCAGCATCTCCGGCACGACGTACACGCTGTCGCGGTCGTGCATGGAGAAAACGCGGTCCATGGGGACGTTGCCGAACAGGGCGATCTTCTCGCGCACTTTCTTTGTAACGGGTGTTGACGCCCGGCAGGCGATGATGTGGGGATGGATGCCTGCGGCGTTGAGCAGCTTGAGGCTGACCTGGGCAGGCTTGGACTTCTGCTCGCCGAGAATCTGTGGTTCCACGATGTAGGTAAGTGCCACGAAGCAGAAGTTCCGAGGTCCTTCCTCGTAAGCCATCTCACGGACGGCTTCGATAAAATAGGCGTTTTCGACGTCACCGACCGTACCGCCGATCTCCACGAAGATGACATCGGCCCCGGACGCGACCGCGAGCTCGCGCAGGCGCAGCTTCACCTCGCCGGTGACGTGCGGGATCATCTGGACGTCTCGACCGAGATAGCGCCCTTCGCGCTCCCTCTCCAGGACGGAGGAGAAGATCTGACCGCTGGTGCAGAAGTTCAGGCGGGAGAGTCGGAGGTTGAGCATCCGCTCGTATGTGCCCAGATCCATATCGCACTCCATCCCGTCGTCCAACACGAACACCTCGCCGTGCCTGTAGGGATTGAGCGTGCCGCTGTCGAGGTTGAGATAGCCTTCGAGCTTGACGGGTGAGACGGTCAGGCCTTTGTCCTGGAGGATCTTCGCCAGCGAGCTGGAGAAGATGCCCTTGCCAAGCCCGCTCATCACCGTGCCGAAGACCACGACGTACTTAGTGCGGCCGGGCTCGTAGCCCGTTGGCGTGCGGGTGAAGAACTCCGTCTCGTCGGACGAGTGTCTCAGGGATCCAAGGATGTTTTCAGAACTCATTATCCGTGTCACCGCTTTGAAGGAAAATGTTGTAGCTCCGGTTCATTTCGCCCATGTGAATCCAGACAACCGAGCCGCGAAACGCGCCGGGACGGAATTCCGGCGGCCGCCCACCACATGCCCGTTTCAACGGGGTGGCACCGTCTCGTGATGCCGAAACACGTTCTGTTCCCGGCCGCAGGCATTAGCCGGCGTGGTTGTGTGATCTCCCGCAAAATCTTCTCGCACACCGTGGCTCGGTAGGCGCAATCCGCTACCCTGCCAGAGTTCTCCGTACAAAGGCTTCGTAATCCTCCTGCGTGTCGATTCCGGCGAACGCGTTCTTGACGACAACGACACCGACAGGTAAGCCGCGCTCCAGCCATCCGAGCTGTTCCAGCGATTCCGCTTCCTGCAGTGGGGTACGCCTCGGGATACCTTCAGTCAACCCTCGCAGGGTGTCCGCGCGGAACGCATACACTCCCAGATGCAGCAGCCATCGCGACGGCTTGTCAATGGCCCCATCGGTCCGACGCGGGTACGGAATCGGGCTCCGGGAGAAGTACATGGCCCGTCCGCCGGCGTCCAAGACGACTTTCACGCAGTTCGGGCCCAGGGGTGACTCCGGTC
>JAUXGE010000228.1 GCA_030622435.1 Planctomycetota bacterium | reverse complement strand
TGCCCCGTCCGCTGCATCCACATCGAGGCGGGCGAGTCGCCTTGGGACGATCGCGAGAAGTACCCCGTCAAGTTCGACATCGACGAGCTGCGGTGCATCTATTGCGGCATGTGCGAGGAGGCCTGCCCGGTTGACGCCATCGAGCTGACACCGCATTACGACCTGGTCGGACGGTCTCGCGAGGAGATGGTGCTCGACAAGGAAGAGTTGCTGTCCATTTACGATGCCACGAAGGACGAGAAGCCGCGGAAGAATCCGCGGGTCACCGGATACCCACGCAAGGGGCAACAGGCTACGGAGTTGAATCCGCCGAAAGGTGAAAGCGCCGAATGACATCCGTTACCGCCATCCTGCTCTATCTCGTCTTCGCCCTTGGCGGTGTTGGCGTGTATCTGCTCCTGCCCAAACCGGGCAGATCGCAGGTCGCGGCGGGGGCGACTGTCGGCGCGCTCGCGTTGGTCGGGCTTTTCGTGGTCCTGGCCACCCAGGTGATAGTGCCTGATACCGCGAACGTGTTTTTCTATCTGTTTGCGGCCATTGCGGTTCTTGCCGCATCCCGTGTGGTGACGCACCCCAACCCGATCTACTGCGCAGTCTATTTCGTGCTGGTAGTGATCGCCGTGGCCGCACTGCTGGTGCTCCAGGGTGCGGAGTTTCTGGCCGTGGCGCTCGTGATGATCTACGCCGGCGCGATCCTGGTGACGTACCTGTTCGTGATCATGCTGGCCCATCAGGGTGGTTCACCGGTTTACGATCGACGCTCGCGTGAGCCGGCCTGGGCTGTCCTCGCCGGGTTTGTACTGATGGCGGCGATTGCCGGGCGTGCCGTGGATCTGCCTGCTTCAGCGTCCCCGGAGCCGGTAACGGTCACGACAGCCGGCGCCGAGGGCTCGGCAGTTCGGGGAACGGAAGGAAACACGATCGCCATGGGTGAGGCGATCATGACCCGGTATGTGGTGGCTTTGGAGATTGCCGGTGTGCTGTTGTTGATCGCCATGGTAGGCGCGATCGCCCTGTCGCAAAAGCCGGTGCCCATCGAGCGCGCCCCCGGTGCTGCAAAGCCGAAGCCGCTCGGGCAGGTGGGCCGGGAGGTGGAGCCGTTTTGATGCCCGGAATTGTCGAATATCTGATTCTCGGCGCGGTCCTGTTCGCCCTGGGGCTTGTGGGATTTATGTCTCGGCGAAACCTGATCGTGATCTTCCTGTCCACGGAAGTGATGTTTCAGGGCGTCGTGATCAACGCCGTCGCATACGGGCGACTGCATCACCACATGGAGGGGCAGGCGTTCGCGCTGTTTCTGTTGGCGATTGCGGCCGTCGAGGCTGGTCTGGCGCTGGGACTGATCATGCTGCTGTATCGTCAGCGCGACTCGCTCGATGCCGAAGCGTGGTCGCTGATGCGCGGCTAGAGGCGACTGACGAAGTGATGAATAGCGAGTAGTGAAGGAACGAGATGGGCGGATGGCGGTAGGACGCCCGCTTTATTGAAGACGATGTCTGTTGAAACGCTGACAATCTGTGGGATCGTGATCCTGTTGGCACCTCTTGCCGGCGCCGTGCTGTCAGGCGTGCTGGGGCCGAGGCTGCTTCGTGGATCGACGCATTGGCTGGCGATCGGCGGGGTCGGGCTGGCGTTCATCACCTCGCTCGTGTTGATGGGGCAGGTGCGCGGTGCGCCGCCGGACGGAATCTCCGAAACGGTCTCGGTTTACAATTGGATCACAAACGGTACGGACGCCGTCTTTAGGGTCGAGTTCCTCATCGACCCTCTGACCGCAGTCATGCTGATCACGGTCACGGGCGTCTCGCTGCTGGTGGTGATGTACTCGCGCGACTACATGCGCGAGCACGGCAAGCCGGAGCGAGGCTACGAACGGTTCTTCGCTTTTCTCGCTTTGTTCGTCTTCTCGATGTGTGCGCTCGTGCTGGGTGGGAACTTCCTGCTGTTGTATCTGGGGTGGGAAGCGGTCGGTCTGTGCAGCTATTTGCTCATAGGTTTCTACTACGATCGACCCGCTGCCGCTGCAGCGGCCAAGAAGGCGTTTCTGGTCAACCGCGTGGGCGACTTCGGCTTCGGCCTGGGCATCCTGTTGATCTTCCTGACGTTCGGCACGATCGAGTACGGCGCCGTATTTCACATGGTGCAGGAGGGGGTCACAGGCTCCGGGGATCCGCTTGCGACGGGCCGCGTAACCACCATCGCACTGCTCCTGCTCTGCGGTGCGTGCGGCAAGAGCGCTCAACTCCCGTTGCACGTGTGGCTACCCGATGCGATGGAGGGTCCTTCGCCGGTTTCTGCGCTGATCCACGCCGCGACGATGGTCACGGCCGGAATCTACATGATCGCGCGGTGCGGTGCGATCTTCACCGCCTCGCCGTTTGCCATGACGGTGGTGGCCGTCATCGGCGCGGTTACGGCTCTGTTCGCCGCGACTATCGCGATTACCCAGACGGACATGAAGCGTATCCTGGCCTACTCGACCGTCAGCCAGTTGGGGTACATGGTTCTGGGAGTCGGGGTGTACGCTGCCGACTCGGCCATCTTCCATCTGTTCACTCACGCTTCCTTCAAGGCGCTGCTTTTTCTTGCCGCAGGCAGTGTGATGCACGCGATGGGCGGGATCATCGACGTGCGCCAATTCGGCGGCCTGCGCAAGGTCTTGCCGTGGACGTTCGCGACTTTCCTCGCCGGTTCGCTGGCTCTGGCCGGGTTCCCCCTGTTCAGCGGGTTCTTCAGCAAGGACGAGATCATCCACCATGCGCTGATGGTCCACCCGATCCTTGGAGTTGTCGGGTTGGTCACGGCGCTGCTGACGGCGTTTTACACGTTTCGCATGGTGTTCCTCGCCTTCTTCGGACGGCAGCGCGTGCCGGAAGGCGTCCACCCGCACGAGTCCGGACCATGGATGCTCGTGCCGCTTGTCGTCCTGAGCATCGGCGCGATCGGGGCGGGTTATGTCGGCATCGGTGCGGACGGCGGTGTGTTCCACCGGTTCTTGACGCCGGTGTTTGCACACACGTTCGCTGCTCACAGTCCCGCCTCTGCGGGCGCACACGGTGTTCCGGTTGTTGAACACGTGGGCTTCTGGGCGCACTACGGGTTGATGATCATCTCGGGTGCGATCGCGTTCGTGGGGATCTTCGCGGCGTATGTGCTTTACTTGAAGGAAGACTGGTTGCCGGGTCTGATCCGGTCAATAGCTCCACGAGCCCACCGGATCCTCTGGAACAAGTACTACGTGGATGAGCTGTACGACGCTGGTTTGGTCGAGCCGGCCCGGCAGACAGGGCGGGTTTGCGTTGGGCTGGATGATTACCTGATCGACGGTTTGCTCTGGCTGATTACGGCCATTCCTCGTGCGGTCGGGTACCTCGCGCGAACGTACCAGTCCGGCATGCTCCAAGGGTATGCCCTGACGATGGTCGTGGGGATTGCGATCATCGTGTTGTTGGTGTTTGGAGCGTGACGCTCCGGGATTGAGCTGGTGACTTCCGTGAGCCGTGATGTGGCTCACTTGGGAATACTTGCGGGATCGAGGATCGAACCCGCTCACGGCGAGCGGCAACGCAAGAGGTTGATTCTTTGGATAGCTGGATTCTGACACTCGTGATCTTCTGGCCGCTGGCGGGGGCGCTGCTTCTGCTGATCCCGCGGCGCGGCGATGACGTAGCCGTACGCAACGGCGCCCTGTTCGTTTCGGTGTTCGGGTTTGTGCTGACCGTCGCGGCTGTCGTCCAGTTCAACCGGGAAACCGCAGGTGGGGTGAGTGCGGACGGGTTCGCGCTCGCGGCGCATGTTCCCTGGATTGTCAGCGGCGACCAGGAGAGTGCCACGGTTGACATTGCCTACCGCGTCGGTGTGGATGCTATCAGCATCTGGCTGCTGGCACTGACGGCTCTGCTTTCGCCTCTGGCGGTCTGGTCGAGCTTCACGGCCATCAGGACACGAGTCCGGGAGTACTACATCCTGCTGTTGCTCCTGCAGGTCGGGCTGCTGGGTGTGTTCTGCGCGCGGGATCTGCTGTTGTTCTACGTCTTCTTCGAGTTCACGCTGATCCCTCTGTTTTTCCTGATCGGCATCTGGGGCGGATCCGAGCGACGCAGGGCGGCGAACAAGTTCTTCATTTATACGCTGGCGGGCAGCGTGCTGACGTTTGCCGGTATCATCTACGTGGCCTGTTTCGCGTATGGGGCCACAGGTGGCACGCTCACCCTGAACCTCGCCACGCTCACGGAGTTGGGGCAGGGTGGCGACATCCCCGCGAACGTCCAGTGGTGGCTGTTCCTGGCGTTTGCGGCCGGCTTTGCCATCAAGGTGCCGCTGTTCCCGTTCCATACATGGCTTCCCCTGGCGCACACTGAGGCGCCGACCGCGGGAAGTGTGATTCTGGCGGGTGTGTTGTTGAAGCTGGGCACGTACGGCTTCTGCCGGCTCAGCATTCCGATCCTCCCTGATGCCTCGTTCGAGTTGGCGCCCGTCGTCGCGGTTGTTGCGATCATCGGGATTATCTACACGGCACTGGCCGCCTGGGTGCAGAAGGACGTCAAGAAGCTCGTCGCCTATTCCTCGGTGTCGCACCTGGGTTTCTGCATGCTCGGGTTGTTCAGCCTGAAGGTGGCCGGCGTCAGTGGCGGTGTTTTGTACATGGTTAACCACGGGCTCTCGACAGGAGCCTTGTTCCTCGTCATCGGGTGCATATACGAGCGGTACCACACGCGCAACATCGACGAGTTCGGCGGGCTCGCCCGGAAGATGCCGTGGCTGGCGTTCTTCCTGGTGTTCTTCACGCTGAGCAGCATCGGTTTGCCGGGTCTCAACGGCTTTGTCGGCGAGTTTCTCGTGCTGTTGGGCGCGGCCACGTCGGCAGGTACGAGAGATGGGCTCGCACCAGGCCCGCTGGGCTATGGCTACGTCATCCCCGCCGCGCTTGGCATCATTCTTTCTGCGGTGTACATGCTGTGGATGTGCCAGCGCGTTCTGTTCGGCCCGCTCAAGGAACCGCCCGATACTCCGGACACGTCCACGGGTCTGACGCAGGATCTGACGCGGCGAGAGATCACGATCCTGGCGCCGATCGCGCTATGTTGTGTGGTCCTCGGGGTCTACCCGGCACCCGTGCTCAACCAGTTCGAGGTAGCAATCCGGCAGAACATCCTCAGGAGCCCGGCGAGCATGATGCACACGGAGATCGGGCCGCCTGATCAAGGCTTCTTCGACGTCGGCGTCGAGTCTTCTGTTTCCAAACAGACATTGTCTACGGAGTTCGACGCGGTGGTAGCGACTGGGCCCGGCTCTCGGCCCGCGCTGAACGATGATCCACCCTCTGTGTCAACGGTTACGACAGCGAGGTTGGACGGACGTAACACACCGTTCGAGACGGACGCGAGCATGGCTACGGATTCGTCAGCGACCGATGTGATCGGTTTCAACGGAGGCTCCGGCTATGAACGTTGAAACCTATCTGGTTCAGCTCGGTCCCGAACTCATCCTTCTGCTCGGTGCGTGTGCGGTGCTGGTCGTCGGCGCGACCAAGGCCTCGCACGGAATCGCATCGATTTCTCCGGCTGTCAGCCTGTTTGTGGTAGCCCTTGCACTGCTGGCCACGTTACGGCTCGGCGTACCGGATGGGACGGTTGCGCCGCCCGGCTTGTGGCTTACCTCGCTGACTTTCTACACCCGGTTGATCGCGCTGGGAGTCGGCCTGCTCATTGTCCTGGTGAACTGGCATCAGCCGGTGGCACGCGAGCGCGGCGAGTATCTGTCAATGATACTCTTCTCGCTGCTGGGCGTGCTGCTCACGGCGTCAGCCAACGATCTGCTCGTGCTTTTCTTCGCCGTCGAGCTTGTCAGCATACCGACGTATGTGCTGATCGCGCTTAGCCGTGAAGACGGCCGGGCGTCGGAGGCTGCGGTCAAGTACTTCTTCCTGGGCGCTATGGCCGCCGCGATTCTCGCATACGGTCTGAGCTTCCTCTATGGTGCGGCCGGGACGACCACCCTGCATGTTCTCGGTGACGGCGCAGTGCGATCCACATTGGCGTTCGGGTCGTCGATGGGCGGCACCGCGCTTGTCGGGCTGCTACTTGTGTTCGCGGGCCTGGCGTTCAAGATTGCGGCCGTCCCTCTTCATGTCTACGCCGCGGATGTCTATGAAGGTGCGGCCTCACCGGTAACCGGGCTGCTCGGTTTCGTGCCGAAGCTTGCCGGGTTCATTGCACTGGTCAAGATCTTTGGTGCATGCCAGTGGGAACTGCCGGTCGCGGTCAACTGGATGGTCTGGGTCGTCGCCGCCGTCACTATGACAACAGGCAATGTGCTCGGCTTGTTACAAACGAACGTCAAGCGGATGCTCGCCTACTCGAGCATCGCACACACGGGATACATGCTCATCGCGCTTATGGTCGGGCCGGTGGCTGGTCAGGGACCGATGCGCGATGGAGTCGCCGCGCTTCTGTTCTACGTGGCCGTCTACGGCGTCATGAACCTCGGCGCCTTCGCCGCATTGGCCGCTTTCAAGGTCAGCGGGCGGGCCGTCGAGACGCTGGACGAACTGGCTGGGATCGCCTCCCGCGCGCCGCTTGCGGCATTCGCCCTGGTCGTATGTGTTTTCAGCTTGATGGGCATTCCCCCGTTCGCCGGCTTCCTGGGGAAGGTCTACGTATTCAGCAGCGCCTTCTCCCTGGATCAGAGCCACGCGTTCCGCGGCCCGTTGATCGCCCTCGCCGTCATCGGCGTGGTTAACTCGGCCATCGCTGCCGCCTACTACCTTCGGATCGCCGCGACGGCTTACATGCGCAAACGAACCGACGAAGTCCTCCCCACAGGCGGTAGCCCTATCCGATGGGGATTGGCTCTCTGCAGCGTTCTCATGCTCGTGCTGTTCGCCTGGCCACGAGGTCTGGCGAATGAAGCGCGAAACGCTACCGTTGTTCTGCACGGCTCGATCAGACCGGTCGACGCCCGTCTGACGATGAGCATTGATGACACGTTGGAGCGCCAGGTGCAGGCTACAGGCTCCAACCCGGCAGACTCGGGTTTCAGACTTCCCGGAAGTGAGCAAACGGTTGAGCAGATGACGACGACCACCCCTGTGGCATCGCGCGCATTGAAGCCCACAACCCATTCGGACCAGCCATGATACCCGTACTCACCCGTGATCAGATTCGCCGAGTCGACAGGCTCGCCGTCGAGCGTTATGCAATCCCTGGCCTCGTCCTGATGGAAAACGCCGGGCGCAACGCCGCCGCAATCATCCGCGACACGTACGGACAGGTGGGAAGGGCGTTCATCTGCTGCGGACCCGGCAACAACGGTGGTGACGGCTGCGTGATCGCCCGCCACCTTCACAACGCCGGCTGGTCGGTTCGTCTGATGATCACGGCCGACGCCTCGCGGATGACCCATGATACGACTGCCAACTTCGCCATCGTCGATGCGATGACTATTGAGACGCACGTGTTGCCAGACTGGAAAGACCAGCGGGCCGCGGTCGAGTCTATCCGCGACGACGAGATAGTGGTGGACGCGCTGCTCGGGACCGGGTTCCGGGGTGAGGTTCGCAGTCCGACGGCTGAGTTGATTGAGGCGATCAACGCCAGCAGCAGGCGGGCTCTTGTGGCCGTCGACGTGCCGTCCGGACTGGACTGCCAATCGGGCGTTCCCTCCAACGCGACCATTCGGGCGGATCTGACCGTAACGTTCGTAGCCTCGAAAGCGGGGTTTACCGTGGCTGCGGCCGCTCCCTACGTCGGGCGGCTCGAGGTGGCCGACATCGGCTCCCCGCGCGAACTCATCGAAGAGATTATTGCGGAAGGCTCCTGAAGCACCGGAATGGCCCCCTTTGTTCGAGGCGCCTCGAATCCTCGATTCCCTGCCGTGGT
>JAUXGE010000113.1 GCA_030622435.1 Planctomycetota bacterium | reverse complement strand
TTATTGACGACGTGGTAATCGTTGGCAGCACCGCGACGCTCGTTCTGGACGGCCCGATGCCGGCCGGCGCCTGGACCTGTTTCGCGTACGGCGACACGGATACGTGCATCGGCTGGTTGCCCGCTGACGTGAACGGTGGCCGGACGGCCGCACCGTCTGACATCCTTCGCATCATCGACTGTCTCAATGCCGTCGCCACGTGTGACGATTGGCAGTGTGACGTAGATGTCAGTGGGGTCTGCGGCCCGCCCGACATCCTGCGCGTCATCGACCTGCTCAATGGTGCGGGCGAATACGATTCGTGGCTGAATGTGTCGATTGATGCATGCCCGAGCGAGTAAACGCCGGATCTTGACCAGCGGGCATCCCGAGTTGAGCAAGCGGTGTGCGACTGTGGGAATAGCACAGTCATGAGAGTCAAAACGGTGGCGCAGCAGCGGTTTACCCCGGTGTTGCGCCACCTTTTCTGCGCGCGGGTGGAGGTCTTGCACACCCTTCTCCCGTGAGTCCTGATCACCTAGTGTTGGAGGCTTGTCCCCCCTTGCTAAGCTGAGTCCCATAGCCGCCATGCCCGTGAGTATGCTCCGAATCCTTCGGAAAGCAGGTGACGGGACACGTATCGGGTGGAACAATAGGATAGAGCCTGACGATGTAGATGTGGGTACAGTATGTTGCAAAAGCAACGCTTAGACGCTCCAAGCGACGTCGGACTCTGGGAGGCCGATGTTTGCACAGGGAGCAAGGAGACAAGACCGTGAAGTTGCGAAGACTGATTATCGGGTTCGCTGCAATGGCGGCGGGCCTGGTCACTGGATCGGCGCGAGCCGACCTGATTGTCACGCTGGAAGCGAAAGACGTTGACGGTAACCCGATTGTCGGGGAGATAGATGTCGGTTCCGAGGTCTTCGTGGATATCCTGCTTTCCGTGGATGGGGACGATGTGCCCCTGCCCGACGTACGCAGCCTTCAGTTCGATTTCGGTGCAAGTGCGTCATCGCTCGACCTCGCCGGTTTCCTGTGGGAGGTCGATCCGGTGTTTTACGGCTTCATGGCCGATGCGCTACCGACGCCTTATGCCACCTCGCTGCTCCAGACCGGCGGGACCGGGTTGATTGAGTTGACCGGGACACCCCTACGCGTGGGCAAGGTGACGGTCATGGTGAATGGAACCGGAACCCTGGACGCCGTAGGCGCAACTGCCGCGGATCAGATGAGCCTCGCGGAGATCAACGCCGGCTTTCTGTCGCCTGTCGCCTTCACGGTGAGCCAGGGCAACCTCGCAGGTGGAACGCTCCTGTTGACAGTGACAGGCTCGGGTGGACCGGACGGCGATGCCGACGGTGACGGCGTTCCGAATTCAGACGATGCCTTCCCGGAGGATCCCACTGAAACCGTCGACACCGACGGCGATGGAGTCGGTGATAATGGAGATCCCGACGACGACGGAGATGGTGTAGATGATACGGCGGACGAGTTCCCGCTCGATCCTCAGGAAACTGAAGACTCGGACGAGGACGGCACCGGCGACAACGGTGACGCCTTCCCCGAAGACCCACAGGAAACCACAGATACTGACGACGACGGGGTCGGCAACAATGCCGACGAGGATGACGACGGGGACGGGGTGGACGACGTCGATGACGTGTTCCCGCTCGATCCGGCCGAGACGGCGGACAGCGACGGGGATGGGATCGGTGACAACGCCGACGAGGACTCGGGTTCCGGATCGACGGGGCGGGGCGCGTTCTGTGGCATGGCCATGCTACAGACGTCCGTGCTCCTGCTGTGCGGGCTGCTCGTCTTTAGGTTCCAGCGTCGGGGCCGGTACTCCGGGATTGTCCGGTAGGGGGTTTAGCCGGAATCCCGCCTTACAAAAAAACAGACTCGATGGAGGCTTCCGGAATTCCGCGTTGGCGTCATGAACAACGGCCACTATAATTGATATATTGTGGGTCGTGTATCGCGGGCGTGGGGCCGGCGGTGGGCCAGAGGGTGTCGGAACAACCGGCGCTGCAGGTCCGAGCGCCGGAAAGAGCACATCGCCGCGTCCATATGAATCGGAGAGCCTCATGGAAAAGCGTGTGCAGTTTTCAGTGTTTCTCGTGAACAAGCCGGGCGTGCTGCCGCAGGCCTTCCGAGAACTCGCCAAGTCCAAGATCAACGTCACCAGCATCGCAATGATGGACTCGATGGAGCACGGCGTGCTGCGCATGCTGGTCGATGACGAGGAGACGACGCGGGGCCTTCTGAAGACGCTGAACATTCCCGTAACGGAGACGGACGTGCTCGCCGTCCCCCTTTCCAACAGGCCGGGCGCTGTGGCCGACCTGTGTGAGCGTCTCTCTGCGGCCCACATCAACATCGGCTATATGTACTGCACGACCGGGGTGAAGGGTGGTAAGACGACCGTCGTCCTGCGTGTCCCGGATATAAAGAAGGCTATCAAGGTACTCGAAGCAAGCAGGCCACCGCGGCGCGACATGAAAGTCAAGCTGCGCCGACCCGCCGCCACCAAACGACGGTAGGGCGCCGTTTAGTGAGTAGTGCGTTGATGCCCCATTTCGAGTTGCAGAATTCGCAGGCTGTCGGAGCGCCATCGTCGTGCTCGAATGAAATGGTTGTGTCCGCACTGCTGACACAGGGTTGGCACACTCGACGAGACCGCCGCTCGCCCCGCACGGGTGCCATGGCCAAGACCCGGCGAAGCCGGGCGCGGCCATGTTCGTCGGAGCCCTGTGCCCTCGGAACACACCACGCTGCTGTGTGAAAGGTGTCTTGCTTTCACCTTTTGCTGCATCCTCACTGCTGACACAGCAGTGGCACACTCCCCGGCCGACACGGGCTCAGATGCTCCAGGATTCGGTGGCATATCCGGTCCTGGTTGCCCCCGGCACGTGGATCAACCGGTTTCCGGGTCGGGAGGGCAATCTATCGAGTCAGCCACCGTCCGCGTGTGCCGCCCATTTGAGCATGTACATGCAGAGCAAGCCGGCATAAGTGCCCAGGACGTAGCCACCGACGGCCAGCAGAGCGCCGACGGGAGCGAGTGAAGGGTGGAATGCTGATGCCACGATCGGGGCACTGGCTGCGCCTCCGATGTTGGCCTGCGAGCCTATGGCGACAAAGAAGATCGGAGCACGAATCAGCTTCGCAACGCTCAGAAGCACGGTGATGTGAACTGCCATCCAGATGAAGCCGGCCACAATGAACGAAGCGTAACGGTGGAGACCGGCGAAGCTGGCGTGGGCACCGATGCACGCTACCAGCAGGTAGAGCATGACCGATCCAATCCTGGACGCCCCTGCGCCTTCGAGGTTCCGGGCACGTGTGAACGAGAGCACGATCCCGGCAGTCGTGACGAGGATGTATTTCCATGTCGAGTGAGAAATGACAGTCCCGTATCGTTCGCTGCCGATCTCTGGCAGTAGCATCCCCACCTTGAAGCTCAGCCAACTGGCCATGAACGCGAGCGCCAAAATGATGATCAAGTCCGCCAGCGTAGGTGTGCGGCTGACCCGCTCATGGAATTCGATCATCCGGCGTTTCAGTTCGTCGATGGCGGCCGTATTTGCACCCGTTCGCCGGTCGATTGCCTTTTGGTGACCGGACAAATACAGCAGCACCCCCATCCAGATATTGGCGACGAAGACGTCGGGAATGACCATAATGCCGAGCATCGAGTCGCTCGTATCCGCGATCTGCCCCAAAGCGACGAAATTCGCCCCACCACCGATCCAGCTTCCGCACAGCGCCGTCATGCCGCGCCACGCTTCCTCAGGGAGTGAGTCCCGGCAGATCAACATTGCGATCGGCCCGCCGATGACCACGCCGAGGGTGCCGGCCAACATCATGATTACAGCCTTCGGGCCTAGGCGCAGAATGGCCGGGACATCCAAGGCGAGAATCAACAGCAGAAGAGAGGCAGGAAGGACGAACTCCTTGACCCAACTGTAGAGCTCCGACTGTTCTGGAATGACACCGAACGTAGTCAGGGTCGTCGGCACGAAATAGCAGAACACGAGCGAGGGGACGATCTTGAAAACTCGCCCCGCCACAGGATGCTGCGCCAACCAGAAAATGACGGCGAGAACCGTGAGCAGCACGGCGAGAATCCCGGCCGGGTCGGTGATCAAGGGGGCGGGGTCCGGAATGTCCGGACCTGTTTGTGCGAGAATCTCGGCAAGCATGCGGAGAGTGATACTTGATGCGACACCACGCGTCCAGCCCACGAAAGGGCGGACGAGGGTGGCATGGGCAAGGGCCGCCTGCGCCATTGTTTCCAAGTGCCAAAGAGTGTCTTGGGGCGGTCCTTGCCCGTGCTCGGGGAGTCCGGCGGCAAGTAGTGGCGTAACACGGGCAAGCTTCATTCCACTCTTGCGAATAAGCTCTTGAGCCCCGAGAGTACGTTGGCGAGGTGCGTGGATTCCACCTCCGCTTGCCCATGCCACCCGAAATGGGACGCACCAAATTCCTCCGCGTATCACTCGGCCGACCACACAACGACCGGCTCGTACCCAACGCCGGTCGAATCTCGTACACTTCACCAATGCTTCCTGGACGCAAGTGGCTGATCACCCTTGGCGTTGTCCTGGTCGTGGCGTTGGCGTGCACGGCCGTCGGACTGGCAATACACCTGCGCAGCGACTACTACCGATCGAGTGTCGAGGCCAAGCTCAGCAGCCGATTGGGCCTGGACGTGAAAATCGGCGCTATCCGAGCACTGGCGGTTTCCGGGCAGAGGTTGGAGGACGTTCACGCGTTCCTGCGCGGGCAAGGTCAAGAGGTCTTCTCTTGTGCGGAGGCTGTCTGGAAGACCGACAGCTCGCGCGATCCGGTTAGGCGTGCGCTCGAGTTGCGGGATGGCTGGTTGCTGGTCGGCGCAGCCCGTTGGACTCAGGATGAATACACTCGGCTGCTATCGAGCGGGCTAGGGCATGATTTCGCCGCGCTGGGCCTGAGTGAGGTTCTGCTGCGCGGCATCGACCTGCGATTTCACCATCCATCGATGACCCTTGCGGCCGAGTCCACATCCGGAAAGGTCCGGTTTGATAGCGCAGGTGATGGGCGCGCCTCACTCCGCTGTCTGCGGCTCAACGGCGTCGACGTCAGCGAACCGGTCCACCTCATGTTTCGGTTCACTCCGGGCGAACACCTCGTATTTCACGAGATACGCCTGATCGTCCCGAAGATTCCGGTTGACGCGATGGGGTTGGATGGTCTCTTGGAGGATGACCTCTCCTGTGGCAGGTTCGAGGGCACGATAGCGTACAGCCTGCTCGCGCATGAAGAATCCGTCGAGATTTCGGGCTCGTTGCACGACGCGGACCTGCTCGAATTCACCGGGGGGATACCCGGCGGTCCGTACCACGGTGCGATTGACGTCCAACTCGACACTGTGGTACTGCGAGAGCGCCGGCTGCACGCCCTCACCGGCCGTGGACGCGTGAGTGATCTTCAACTTGGCGAGATGCTGCCCGGGTTGGTGAGCCCGTCTAATGAAGGGCGGCTGGTTCTCGACATCGACCGCATACAATGGCGGGAAGGGCGGGTCGTTGAGTTGAACGGCAAGGCAGCGTGCGAAGCCTTGTCTCTCGATGCTCTTTCGGCGCTTTGGGGTGAAGGTGTCGTGACCGGCAGTCTCACCGTCGACCTGTCGTCGTTGTCGATCGTGGATGATGAGCTGCAGCAGGCGGAGCTTACGATCGTAGCCAGACCGCCCGATGACGGACCGGGGCTGCTGGATGGGGATATCGTCGCTAGAGCCGCGAAGCAGTGGTTCGACGTGGATCTCGGCACGATGCTCCCCGAGCAGCTCGAGTATACGGAGCTCGGTGTGCGGTTTGTCGTGGCGGATGGAAAGCTTCACGTCTTCGGCACGCATGGAACCGATGGTCGCACGATTCTCAGTATCAATGTTTTCGGCCGACCACTCGGTGTCATTCGACAACCCGAGCGAACGTTCCCTGTCCCGGATATTCTGGGACGACTTCGCCGACAGGCGGAAGAGGTGCCTCCTGATAAGGTTCGCGCGTGGTGGGAGCATCTGCGACTACGCGAGAAACCTCCCAAATAATCGAAGACTGGGCCACCGGACGCCGAGGGTCGGGGAATCTCCTCTTCGCAACTTTCTGGAAGAACCGGGCAGTTCGCTGTAGACTATTTGTGCGGTCCCGGAGGTGTACTTCCGCGATGACAAACGACAGGAACAACGCCGTCATTTCGGCCAGGGCGCGCCACTATCTGGCGTTGCAGCTCACAAGTGATGTGGGACCGATTCGTATGGGGAGGCTCATCGCACACTTCGGATCGGCCGAGGCCAT
Organism: Planctomycetota bacterium; assembly: GCA_030622435.1. Classification (GTDB taxonomy): domain Bacteria; phylum Planctomycetota; class Phycisphaerae; order UBA1845; family UBA1845. The sequence continues at coordinate 5,792 of JAUXGE010000113.1, read as the reverse complement.
CTTGTCTGCGTCGATGCAGGAACTGGAACGGGTCGAAGGGATCGGGTCTCGGATCGCGGCTTCGATTTTCGCATCACGGGGCGATAGTGAAACCACGCAGAGTGTCGAGCGTGAGATCGAACGGGCGGCGGCCTGCGGACTGCGTATCCTCTGCCGTGAAGATTCTGACTATCCCCACCCGTTGCTCAACACGCCCGATCCGCCGATCTGCCTCTATGTCCGCGGGCAGCTGAGAGCGACTGACTCAGTCGCCGTGGCCATTGTGGGTACACGCCGCTGTTCTCACTACGGCCGGGAGCAGGCGATCCGCTTCGGTGAGATGCTCGGTGGGGCCGGGCTCACGGTGATATCGGGTCTCGCACGCGGCATCGACGGCGAGGCTCACCGTGGAGCCATGCAGGCCGGCGGGCGCACCATCGCCGTACTCGGAAACGGGCTCGGGTCGATCTACCCACACGAGCACAAGTCCCTTGCCGACCAGATCACGACCTGCGGCGCCCTCGTCAGTGAGTTTCCCGTCGACTCGCAGCCCGCTCCGGAGAACTTCCCGCGACGCAACCGGATCATCGCCGGCATGTCGCTCGGGATCATCGTAATCGAGGCCGGCGCGAGGAGCGGTGCACTGATCACGGCGCGTTTGGCCCATGACTACAACCGAGAGGTGTTTGCCATGCCGGGTCGGGTGGATCGGCCCGGGTTGACCGCCGGCGTTCACTCACTGATCCGGGACGGGCAGGCGAAGCTGATCACTTGCCTCGAAGATGTGCTGGATGAACTCGGTGACGTAGGGCAGATCATGGCGCGAGCGGATGCGGTTCCCGAAGCAAAGGACACTTCGAAGCCGGGAGACGCACCGGATCCGATTGACACTCCGCAGTCGACCGTAGACAACAAGAACGCGGCTCAACAGGGCGCAATCGGCGTGCCGAATCTCAGCGGCCACGAACGCGCGGTTCTCGACGCAGTCGCTGACGAGATTGACGATCCCGAGTCGATCGCCGAAACGACGGGCCTGGACGTCGCGCGGGTGATGGGCACCCTGACGTCACTACAGATCAAAGCCCTGGTCCGCCAACTGCCGGGTTCACGTTTCGTCGTCAGCCGTGGGAAGAAAGTGTGAAGAGGATTCTCTTGACACCATGAACGCGCTCGGCAAGCTTGGGGCCAGGGAAGATCCTCGTACATCACACCGCTACGCCACAATCACTCTGACACCTCTACTTGACCTGGTGGTTCCAGAGGTCTCCGCGCGGTAGAATCCACCCGGCGGGCTTTTAGCGTCACTGAAGGTTCCGGTTCCCCCGGGAAATCTCGGAGAACCGGCGAAATGTAAGGAGAATCGTCATGAAGCGAGTAATGGTTGCGGTGCTGGGGCTGTGTGTGGTGGTCGGTGTCACGAACGCCGATGACAAAAAAGGTGAGGAGCTGACCGATCCGCTCGATATCGTCAAAAAGGCCGATGCAGCCACCAAGGCCATCAAGACCGTAAGATACAAGGTCTCCGTCGAGGGCATCGGCTCGGCGAAGTCCAGAGTGCCCCGCGCCGACGGAACGGTGCTGCTCAGCGGATGGGGCACCGATTTCCCGAAGATGTTCCGGATTGACGCCAGGTTCAAGAATCGTCGTGACCCCAATGTGAGGGAAGCCACTTTGGGCAGTGACGGCCAGCAGTTCTATCTGATCGACCACAAGAGCAAGAAGGCACACGTAGGCCGAACCTGGTCCATCTGGGGTGGAAATGCAAACATCGCACGAGCCTTGCTGACGAACGAGTTCACCTACCCCACACCCTTCGGCGATGAAATCAAGGGGGAGAAGCACGAACTCGAGGGTAGCAAGATGATCGGCGACGAGGATTGTTACGAGGTCTACGTCAAGTATGCCGTCGCCAACGCCGAGGCCGTTTGGTGCTTCTCGAAGAAGGACTTCCTACCTCGCAGTCGCTACGATGTGACGGGAACCCCGTCGTCCCGTCAGGAGGGCGGACAGCTCAAAATCATGACCGAAGTCGAGGCCGATCCCGCACTCAGCACAGATGCGTTCAAGTTGATCGTGCCCGAGGGGTACACCCAGACTGAGCATCCGGCGCCGTAAGAGGGCACTTGACTCTCGGACAGCTACTTTACACTCGCAGTACTGATTGGGCCGACTGGCGATCGGACACGAAGGGACTGCGTCGGGACGCCAACGGCGTCAGGACGGCACCGATCAGTACCGCGACAGTCATGGAGCGGTCGTGTGGGTCGGCCGAGTACCGGGAACGGGCCTCGGAACGACGCTCACTCACCAGCCTCGTCCCCATCGGGCGTCGAATTCTTCACATACTTGTCGAACCACGCGAGCATTTCGTAGATGGTGTGCTCAACGGATTCTCGAGCACGGTAGCCATGCCCTTCGCATGGAAGCATAACCAGACGAGCGGTTCCGCCCGTCCCGCGAAGACATTCGAAGAGCTTCTTTGACTGCAGCGGTACCGTACCGGGATTCTGATCCTCTTCCCCGTGGATGAGTAGAATAGGTTCCTTGAGCTTGGTGGCATGCATCACGGGCGAGAGCTTCACGTACACGTCGGTTGCATCCCACAGCGTTCGGCGTTCGCTCTGGAAACCGAAGGGGCGCATAGTGTGGTTGTAGGCGCCGCTACGGGCGATGCCCGCGCGAAACAGATCCGAGTGGGCCAGCAACGTCGCCGTCATCAAGCCACCATGACTGTGGCCTCCGATCCCCACGCGGTCGGGATCCGTGACGCCCAGCCTCACCGCCTCGTCAATGGCGGCCTTGGCGCTGGAGACAAGCTGCTCGATGAACGTGTCGTAGGCCGTGTCGGGAGGTCCGATGACCGGCATGCCGGGATCATCGATCACCACATACCCCTCGAGAAGGAAGAACAGGGGAGAAGCACCCCAGATGTACATGAAGTTCTTGTCGGTACCGGTGATCTGACCGGCAGTCTCCGGATTGGAGTACTCTAGGGGATATGCCCAGAACACGGTCGGGCGCCGCTCGCCCTCCTTGTAGTCGGGAGGTAGGTAGAGGTTGAACGAAAGTGGCACGCCGTCTTCCCGCGTGTAGGTCACGATCTGCTTTTTGATGCGGCGGAGCTGAGGAGCGGGATCCGAAAACCGGGTCAGAGCCTCGGCTGAAGACGTGAACGCCGCCTCACCTGCCGCTGCGGCAATCTCCTGACCGAGGCGCCGGATGAAGTAGTTCGGGACGTCCGTTGGTGATTCTCGCCGCGTCAGGAACTTGCCGGCACCGACGTCAAGCCAGGTAACGAACCGCTCGACCTCTGACCGCCCGCAACGGAAGAGGCGTTTCGCTTCGAGTGTCGTAAGATCGAGCCGGTCCAGGAAGGGGCGAGCCCCCTCGGGCGATGCGCCGTAGCCGGAGAGGTAAATCGAACTCCCGTCCTCGATAAACGCTCGTTTGCCGTTGGCAAGAAGATGACTCACCGGATAACCCGGGTTGTTGTAGCGATCGTTGACGCTCAGGTCGAAGATGAGCCGGGGGGGGGTGGACGGCGTCTCGAGATCCTGCGCCCACGTTCTTACCCACCGTCGTTCGCGCTCCCACTCAGTGACCAGGGCCAACTTGCCGCTTTCCCCCCACATCATGCGGACGAAGCGATGCTCTGTTTTGGTCATCTCCTGCGGCGGTTTGTTGAACGGGGCCGAGAGCATGAACACGCGATCACGATGATCGACCTTCTTCATGGGATCGCCATCATCGAGAGCCTCGGCCCACACAAGCGTCGCCGGGGCGGTTGGCTGCCAGTGAACGTCGCGCGGCCCGGTACGCTCGCCGTGGATCGGCACCTGATCCGCCAGAGGCAGGCTGGCCACTCGGTGTACCGTTTCACCGGATCGATTCCAGACCTCGATTTCCACGGGGAAGCGCCAGTAGGCATGGAGGTAGGAGTAAGGACGGTGGATCCGCTCGATCAGCAGGTGCTGTCCGTCAGGTGCGGCCTCCACGGAAGCGAAGATCGCCGGCTCTCCGATCAACTTAACGTCGCCGCTTGTAATGTCGACGATCGCCAGCTGTGAGGTCATGTAGTAGTCGAACAACGTCTCGTCGTGCGGTGTCTTGAGCGTGTTTCTTGACTCATATGTGCTGCTGGCAGACTTGCCGATGCTCTCCTGGACGTTGGGACCCGGCGGCACTGTCGGGTCTTTGGGGGCCTCCGAACGGCCTGCGGGAATCGTCTTTACGAGGAGGCTGCGCTGATCGGGCATCCACTGGAACCCGTTACCGAGAAGCGGGTTTACTCGAATCGATGGGATCTTCCGCGCGTGGCCCGCGGATGCTGCCGCCACCCACAGCTCAACGCCACTGGCCGTGGTATTGGTGAATGCGATGAAGTGACCGTCTGCGCTCCATTGCGGTGCGTCGAGATGCACGTCTTGTGGAACTCTCACCCGCGTTTCGCGGCGATCTTTGATACGGAGAATTGTATAACCGGTCCGGTACAAACGCCCGTACCAGCTGTTCGATTGTGGATCGACACGAACGCCGGCGAGTTCAAGATAAGGTCGCGCACGCACTTCTAGAGTGGAGTAGACCTCCCGGTCCGCCAGGATCACGGTGTCCCCGGCAGGGCTCACGTGCGCCGATGGCGGCCAGGGGGCGTTCAGCACTTCCAGAACCGACTTCGGTGGCTGCTGGTAGGTTTCGAAGCCGGAGACAACACTGACGGGTAAGAGGATCGTAGCGACAAGTGTCAGGGCATTCCGCATGGTAGCACCTCCGTTTTTCGGAGCCAGGGTTCGATGCTGTGCATTATGGCATCAATCTTAGGGTGAATCGCTTCGGACCGGAAATCCCGAGAGTGTCTGGAATTGTGTGTTCGTTGCTCCTTCCGGTTGCCGACAGGGACGAGGAACGCTTTACTGTTCCACGATCCCTTTAGGGCAGGCGATTGGCCTGCCTTGACCGGCTGGAAGAAGGCACTGTCAGGTAGAATATCTCAGCGTTGTGAACGAGAAGATCGAGGGGACAATCGCTCCTGACATTGACACGGACACCGAAGGCAAATTCCACTGGTTTTTGCGACGGGAAAGAGGTTTCAGGCCCGTCAGTGGCAGGGAGAGAAGCACGCACACGGAGGCGCTTGATGACCGAAGTCGATGTTGGCGTTTATAGTAAGGAGCTTGCCTGTGGTTCAACGAATCCTTGCGGTGAACAACGGATCGGTCTCGTTCATAGCGGCGCGCCTATCCAGCGCCGTATGTGGTGCCCTATTGGTTCTGATGTTGTTCCCGCGCCCCGGCCTCGCCGAAGACTGGCTTCAGTGGGGCGGTCCCAACGGCGATTTCACCGTGAACGCTCAAGGCCTTGCCGAAACATGGCCGGCCGAGGGGCCAAGCCAATTGTGGAAGCGTCCGCTGGGCGATGGGTACTCCTCGATCCTCTACAAGGGTGGCCAGCTCTTCACCATGTACCGCGCCGGTGACAGCGGCGTAGTCGTCTCACTGAATGCCCGGACGGGTGGGACAAACTGGGAGCACCGGTATTCGCGTAAGATCTGGCCGGACATGTCCCGGCAGTTCGGACACGGACCCAACGCCACACCGCTGATTGTCGGCGACAAGATCGTGGGAGTCGGCGTCGACGGCCACGTGCGGTGCCTGGACCTTGCCTCCGGGAAGCTCCTGTGGGAACACGATTTGCCGGCCGAGTTCGGTCGGCGCAAGCGCCAGGAGGAGTACGGCTACTCCGCAAGCCCACTCCAGTACAAGAACACGGTCATCGTGCAGGTCGGCGGTGACAAGACCGGTGTGATCGCGCTGCGC
>JAUXGE010000247.1 GCA_030622435.1 Planctomycetota bacterium | reverse complement strand
GTGATGCGGTAACAGCAGTCAAGGCCGCCCTCGATGACCCATAGGTCAGGACGACCCGGGCGTGCTGGACCACAGATGTCATCTATGATGTGGTATGCCACACGATCGCGTTTCCCGGATGTTACAGCCTGATGTGTTCGTTTTGCCATCGTGCCACAGCATTGATACTATTGCGTAAGGTAAGATCGCCAGCCGTCGTGAATGGCGCATTTACTGTTAAGGGAGATCGTTGTCATGTGTCGTCCTCATCTACGAGCGCTGATCGGTTTCATTGCAGTCCTTGGCGTTGTCTCAGTCGTTTCCATTGTCAGCTGCACCACCCAACCGCCGGATGATGGTGGTAACGGAGGAGATGGAACCACGTGCGCTGCCGACGGTGAGGCATGCACGGCTACCTCCGACTGTTGCGATGACCTCGTGTGCGCCGGCCGGCAGTGTGAGACGGAGCAGGTCCCGGACGACGGCGGCGGAGACATCCCCGATGATGGAGACACTTCGGCTGCCGGTGGCCGCCCGGACGAGCGTCTGGAGCCGGCTGATTTCACCTACGAGGGCGCGTTCCGACTGCCCGATGACTTCAACTGGGGCGCCCTGGGACTCTCTTTCTATCCAGATGGCGATGGAGGCGGGGGCTCGTTGTTGGTGACCGGGTTCCAGAGCCCCTACGACGCGGCCAACCCCGGCCAAGCCTGCTGGGATCCCTCCTGGGACTGCTACGCGTTCTACGGCGAGGTGGCTATTCCTACGCCGGCCGCCGCGGCCAACTGGGAGGACCTGCCCGCAGCCACGCTCGCCACCGGCATGACGAGCTTCGACAACGGCCTGGTGACCACCGTTCACCGGGAGTATCTCTTCGTCAGTGATCTCGAATATGTTCCCCGCCAGGGCTCGCAGACAAGCGACAAGCTCTACGGCTCGATCGACCTCTGGTACGCCGAGGGCGTGGCCGGTGAGGACACATTCCCCACAGTCTGGTTCGCGAATCTGGACGGCACCGGGGCACAGGGCATGTTCCACGTTGGCCCCGAGGAAACACCGTATCACGGCCGGAAGACGGGTTCCTACCTCTTCTCGGCGCCACAGTGGTATGCCGATGAGTATCTTGACGGACGCACGCTAGTCACAGGCCGTGCCCGCGGTACGCCTATGGACGGCACCGACCCCGTCACCACTCGCGGCGGGTCTCAGGGACCGACCCTGTTCGCGTTTCATCCCTCGGACAGCGACAGTGCGACGGGTGATCTGGATGCACTGCCGGTACTCTACTATCGCGTAGCGTTCCCCGGCTGCGCGGGGCCCAACGTTGGAGACCCGGCCGAGTGCGACTATCCCGACTTTACCATGTGCGACGACTGGACCGGCGGTGCCTTTGTCGACAACGGTTCCGAGCGGGCGGTTATGCTGCTTGGCTACAAGGGGCTCGGCACGAGCTGCTACGACGAACCACCCGTCGAATGTAATGACCCGTGCAGCGACGACCATGGCTATCACTGCCAGCCCTACGAGCGGCAGATCATCTTTTACGACGTGCACGAGCTGGGCCACAGCGCGACCGGCGGGCAGAACCCCTGGGTCGTCGTGCCATACACGATCTGGCGACCGAACGAGTTCTATCTGACCGGCGACACGTGCTGGAACGCCGGCGGCATGACCTTCGACGAGACGGGCCGGCGTCTCTTTGTGGTGGAGCGCGGGCTGGGTGAGGGCGAGGCAAACACCGTCGTGGTTCACGTCTGGTCGTTGTAGCAGCCGCCGCGAACGCCCCGATGCGACTCCTGCAAGCCGTGCTCGGTGTGTGCCACTGCCGTGTCCGCAGTGCAAAGATGCCGATGCCATTGGTGGGACTAAGGGCCGGCGTAAACGGCCGGCCACCCGCGACGCCGCCCACCTCGGCCGGAAAGGCTTACCGAGAATAGCCGTGGCCAAGCGCAGCGCCGCCCACGGATTTCGAGACCGCAATCATCCGTTCAACCCTGAAAGGGTCGCACAGACTGCGGCGCACGCCGCTACGCAAGAGACAACCCCTTCAGGGTTGAGATGGTTGGTGTCGACCCGATCCGGGGGCGGCGTCCCGGCGCGCCGGGGCTTGCCCCCGTCTACTATCGAGCAGGCCTTCAGCCTGCACCGGGCCGTAGTGCCCGGGTGGATCATGACGCACCGTACGGACCTTCCACATTCATCCTTCGCCATTCCGCATTCCATCTACCCCCGAAGGGAGGACAGGAAGATCCCCACGGCTGGAGCGCACGGTCCGTGGCTACCCATCCACCGATTCGCTGTCATCGACGACTTTCAGCTCGGGCACGGCGTCGGGCCTGTCGGGGTCGAGCTTGGGAAGATCCTTGAGGGAGTTGAGCCCGAATACTTCGAGAAATTTCCGGGTCGTACCGTAGAGGAGTGGTCGGCCGATCTCCTCGGCGCGCCCGACGATCCGAACGAGGTTCATGTCCCGCAGGCGGACCAGCATGTCCCCGACGGCCACCCCGCGAACCGCTTCGATGTCAACCCGCAGCACCGGCTGCTTGTAGGCGACGATGGCCAGTGTCTCGAGAGCCGCTGGTGACAGCCGGGATTCCGCACGCACTTTGTGGAGCTGGCCGACCCAAGGATTGTAGGGTGGCGTGGTGAGCATCTGATACCCTTTGGCGACCAGCTCGATCCTAAACGATGCTCCCGTCTGCTCGTAGCGGTCGTTCAAAGCCTCGACGTGTTGTTTGACCTCGGCGCCGCCGCCGATCCCGAGAATCTGGGCGATGCGGGCCGGTGGCAAAGGGCGGTCCGTCGAGAACAACAGGGCCTCCACGATCGACTGCGGCGTTACCGTCTCGGTCGATGCCTCTGCCGACTTATCCGTCGATACTCCCGGAGAGTCAGTCGATACGTCCGTCGTGTCGCTCATAAGCTCCGATCATAATCGCTGCCTGGATGATTGGCGAGAGTAGGCGGATAATCGTCTGTCGGCCAGGCATGAGCCCCCATCGCGGATTGCGGTCTGTGAATCGTTGATCGTGTACTCTGAGTCCTGTGGGGCTGGGGGGGGGCGAAAGGGCGTGGCCGAGTTCTGTGGCAGAGTGTCATCAATGCGTCGACCTGAGATTGTAGCGGCCCGCGTCCTCGCAGGCCGTTTTCCGGGCATGTGCTTTTGCACACGACGGCCGGCAGGGATGCCGGCCGCTACGGAAAGACACCAATCGTTTGCCTCTGCCACAACCGATGGGCACACTCGATTGAGACCCTTCGAGCAACGGGCGTTGCCATCATGCCGTCTTCACGTTATACACTTTACGCACGAAGCGGAGGTCAGAGTGCATGAGCAGCGTCAACAAAATCAGAAACGCCGACCTATCTGACGGTCGCGAGGGCCCGCGAGGCTGGGTTTGGAGCGCAACGGGCAAACAAGCCCGGTGGACTCGTGGGCTGCCCGATCAGTCGGCAGACGGCGGCGGGATGACGATCACGTGCAACCGTTCTACCGGCGAGGCCTGGTGGTCGCAGACGGCCGTGTGCAAGCCGGGTAAGCACTACCGCGTCGAAGCAACGGTCACGTGCGATCTCACGGCCGATGACCGTGCGTCGGCATCCGGGTCGGCGGGTCTTGCCCTTGCCGCCTGTCCGGTCGTGGATGATCGTCCGACAGGTGACCGGCGGATCACGCCAGTTCTGCTCCGGGCTTCGGAACCTGTTGCGATTCGGACCTTTTACAGGGCGCCGGAAGATGTACGGCGGTTGAAGGTCTCGGTCGGCGTCGTCGATGCCCAGGGGACGGCGTGCGTCCATCACGTACGACTTATCGAGATCATCGAGCCCGAGGAAACGTCGCATCTGCTTGCAATACCCATGCCTTCCTGCGCCACCAGCGTACCCCGGGTTGCCGAAAGTGTGTGCGTCTGTTCCGCCACAGGTGCCGACAGGCCGATCACACGGCTACTGGGTGAGTACTTCGGGACTTCCAACGTATCCGCTATTGCGCCGGGCGAGCTACGCAAAGCCGAGCTCGACTGTGACGCACTCCTGCTGCCTGACGCTGCTCCCCCACTGTCGGTCCGTTCGATATCGGCCCTTATGAAGCTGGCCGCTAAGCAGATCGTGGTGATTTCCCTGCCGGCGATGGCCAAGCTCGCCAGGGAGCAGCTCAGCCTCCGGCGGATCGAGCAGGACGACGACCCGATCCATGCGAAGGTAACCTACGCAAACCACGCCACTCGCGGGTTTGCCTTGAACGATGCTCTTGCATATGCGTGGCGCGGAACCGCGATCGGCAGCTTCGCCCAGAACCAGTTCCGGCGAACAGGGGCCTTGAAGGCCTTCTGCGAGAAGCACGGGTTCGTGACTCTGCTGCAATCCGTGTGCGATCGAGACGTCACTTCGGACCGCCCGATCTGTCTCTACAAGGAGACGGTAGGCGGCGGGCTGTTCGTGCTGGATATTGAACCGTGCGAGTTGGAGGCATCCACGTTCAGCGAACCGGTGCTGGCTGTTCATCTTCTGCTCTCCGTCCTGGGGCAGGCACAACACAGCCTGGGACAGTATGCCGTACCGGTTGAAGACGAGGCCGAGCTGCGAGACACGATCCGGGAGATGGACGCGCGGTTCGAGCCCTTCGTCGTGCACGACGCCGATCTACCGGTGGACGAAGTGACAGAGCAGCTCGTGACGATAGGACGGGACGATGAATCCCTCGGCCGGCCGCTTAAGCCCAAGCCGGTGATTCTCGTTCGCAGCGGTCTGACCACGGGTGACGTCGAAAGTGTCTACGGTTCTCTCCTCTGGTTCAAGCAGTTCGTCCGGATGGAACCGCACCGCTGCCCATATATCGAGCAGCTTACCTCTCAGTTCCGATTGGCCTGGATTCCGCTGGAGGCGCCTTGGGAGTCGCGATTCGGTTGGCATCGAACCGGTTCATCGTCGAAAACGAGAATGACTATCGCGTCGGACCAGACACAGGTTGTCGCTCTGATTGACCTGGCCTCATGCGAGTCGAACGAAGTGGGCGTCGTTCTGCCGAGCCATGAGGGAGTCTACCGGCGGTACGTGGAATGGCTGCCTCGCCTGGCGGCTGCGTTCACCCCCGGCCGCTACTTCTCATTGAACGTCGACGACCGCGAGCCGTTCAACGACCGAGATCGGTTCGGCTGGCGGTTCATGCGGCATGAGGTCCAGGTCATCGTGGACCCTGAGTCGTTTGCCCACGAGCCTCACAAGGAGGTTCTAGCCGGCGGTGGTCAGACCATTCGGATCGAAGTGCCCGGTAACGATGCTGACTTCGCCGCCCATTCGATCCAGCGCACGGACCTGGTGGCAACGCTGCTCGAGCAGGTGATCGGACTGCAGTACGGTCTGATCGCCGTCAACCGCCAACCAGCGACAGTACACTTCGACCGTTTCAACCCGGTCGCCTCCGGCGAGGCGCTGATCATCGACCGACGCAACCCGATGTTACAAGCGGATTCGTCGCAGACCGGATGATGGGATTGTCGCGGGGGTTCGTTCCATTTTGGGTGGCATGGGCAAGCAGAAGGTGCGATACACGCCCAACGCCGACGCACTCTCGGGCTGCAAGAGCCCGTTCGCAAGCATGAAACGGAGCTTGCCCGTGTTACGCCACTGCGGCCGCTGGACGCCACGATCACGGGCAAGGACCGCCCCCAAACACTCTTCGTCACTTGGAAACGCCTGCTTGGGCGGCCCTTGCCCATGCCACCCTCGTTGGATTCATCACCCGATTCGGGATACACCCGTGTCGCAGGCTTGGTATTCGTCGATTTCGTGGAGCGTATTACAGGAAGAAGGTGTCGTCACGATTCAGCTGAGGCGAAGGCCGTGTCGCGTTTCTTCTCGATCAACTCTATGAGCGAACGCACATCGAACGGTTTGCTGAGGTACCCGTCGAAGCCGGCCTGCGATAACGCCTGACCTTCCGCATCGCTCAATCCTCGCGCTGTGCCGATCAGGCAAACAGATTCGGCACTCTGCCGGGAGCGGACGAATCTAGTCAGCATCGTCGGTGTGACATCCGGCAAAGTGACGTCAACGACCACGACATGTGGATCGACCTCCTGCGCATAGGCACCGGCCTCGAGGGCAGTACACGCAGTCACTACCTCAAACCCACCATCACCCTCGAGCGCACAACGAATTGCCTCGCACAACCCCTCGTCCGGATCGAACAAAAGGACACGTACGGCTCCGGTGTCCAAGCCGTTGAGCGGGATGCCGTGGGTGCGCATGAAACGCACGAGATGCTCCACGGGAATGCGGCGATCCTTGCTACCCGGGATCCTGTAGCCGCGAAGGTGCCCGGAGTCGAACCATTTCGATACGGTCCGCGGCGCCACGTTGCAGATCTTTGCAACTTCCCCAGTTGTTAGAACAGTCTTGCTCATACCCATGCGCACCAGATAAACCCATAGCCCGAAAGCGCGAGCACGGCGACAATGGCGGTCTCACCCCACCGCCCGGGGAGAAGGCGCTCATTCCTGTGCGCGATTCATCGGCACCCGGGCGCCCACACTGTGCTTAAACGCTTCCATCGGGCACGTCGGCCCCGGAGAAACTCCGTCTTTACACAATTCAAGCGTGACGATCCGGCAAAGCTTCACTTTCACCGGTGTTATGGGGAGATGAGTCCATCGACACGGCGACACCACCCCCGTAGTGCCACAAGCCCGCACCGACTGACGGATTCTAGGTTCCCCGAATCCGGGGTTCCAATAAAAACTGATTCAGGTCTAAGGACAGGGACAATTAGGGGGTATCCAGTAAGCTCGTCTGTTCAGATTTGATATGACCACGTTTAAGACATGAATGGCCACCTTACGGCAAGGATGGAGGATAGAGGATCAAGGCTGAAGAACCGGGAAACCGCCCTTCTTCTTCATCCTTGATCCTTCCGCCTTCATCCTTTGCCTTAGAACTGGTTCCAGAGGAACTGGTTTGTGACGTCGTGGTGGAACATCACCTCGCCGCGCTTGACGAGTGTTCCGAGTTCCTTCGGGCACCGGTCGGCAGCCATCTGCTTCACCTCGACATACTTCCCGTGGCAGTGCTCCCCGAGTAGGTCGACGGCCAGACGGCTACTCTTGAACAGACGGATCGCATCGTGGATGTTGTCCGGGAGGAATCGCGTTCTCGTACGTTTGCCCTCCGCGTCCGCGGGATCAGGCAGCGGTCCCCCGATGCCGGTCTCGAGGAGCGTATAGAGCAGCAGGTATGGGTTGGCATCCGGTGAGACCGAACGGAACTCGATACGCGCAGTCCGCTGGTTCCCGAGT
>JAUXGE010000327.1 GCA_030622435.1 Planctomycetota bacterium | reverse complement strand
CTGCGGCCAAGTCAGTACGATACCGAAGCAGGGCTCGAATCAGGAGAAGCATTGCTTGAACGAAGCTCATTATCACGCTCCGGGATTGGTGAAACCACTCCCAACAGCGTATGGTTGACAGATTCCGCGGCAAGACGTAAGTGCTTTGCTGACAAGGCGTACGGAATAAACAGGAACCACACCGGGACGCGAGCTTCCGTGCAGGTGCATCACGACGTGAATCCAGCTGAACGATCTGGGATTCGCACACAGCCGAATCCGGACCGAGGCCGTCAGGTTGGCTACCAGGACTTCACTCACATTCAAGAAACGCCACCGCGTGCAGCGCAAGCATCGCCGGACTGCAACAACTGCATTGGTCCCGAATCGAGTCCTTGGCACGGACAGCCTTTGATGCTGAAGATGTTGTTGGCACCGCTACTCCGTTGGCTCATGTTTCCGAATAAACCTGGTGCGTTCATTCCAGTGCAGCCGCACGTCCAATCCAATCTTCACCAGGACCAGCACAGCAACACCCATCGCGTATGCGCCGGTGATCATGACGATGGGGCCGCCGACGAGGAGCGCAACGTGGAGCACCAGGACGCGACCGTAGGGCCTCCATTCCAACTCGCCTGGCGATACCCGACGGAACTCGCCTCGGCCGATGAAATTGACGACGAATGAGATGCCGTGGCTGAGTACCAATCCTGAGAAGCCCTTCAAGATCTGCACACCTAGATAACAGGAGGACGGCGTAAATAGGCGACCGGCGAAAACCAACAAGGCCTGGCCGGCGTCGCCCGGTGGATCCGTGTCTTCCGGCCCCGGCATGAGATCGCCGGCGAACAGAAAGACGACGAACAGTCCATAGATAAGGCAGGCCATTCCATAATGGACCATGAAGAGTGCGGGGTGCACGAGAGCACGGCGCCACTCCACACCGGATCGAGGCTGGGCCGCGGCCACCATCCGCAAGATATTGAAGAACCCGATAGTCAGATTCTCCAACCAGTAGAGGCACATGATGGCAAACACGTTCCAGCCCAGGATCAACACGCCATAGAGCGGAATCAGGTTGGCCGCGATTAGGGCGAGCGTGGACAGTAATGGAGCGGGGGCGATCCACTCTCCGCGAGGATGATCTGGCGGCAAGGCTGCACGCATGGTGTTCCTCAGGTGAGTCCGAGCCTCGCGAACGCGGCATCAATCGTGAGGTGACTCAACGAATGGGCTTGCTCGATGTGGGCGGCGCAATACCAGTCGGCGTATGGTGGGTGGCCGGTATCACCAGTCTCCTCTATCCAGCGGTCCCATTCGATGTCCGACGTGCGTTTCGCGAACCAGACGAGCCCTCCTTCCTTATCAGGATCGAACCCACGATGGCAGATGCAGCAGATCGGCGGCTTCATGATTGGCCTCCCGGTGTCGAGCGGTTCCGCGTATCATAGACGATTGCCGAAAGATTGCACTGGCGTCCGTGACGCTTCAGCCGCTGCAGACCACCCGCAACCTTTGGGATTGAAGTCGCCGGTTGACCGCGTGCTCGAGGGACCTTGACGGAGTACCCGCGCTGGAGTAGATGCGCTAGATATCCGGCCAACCGCCCCAAGAGCACTAGAACAGGTGTTCAGCGGGCGACCCGGCGAACTAGAGGATGAGTGGCCTGCCACGGACGAACGCGGCGAGGCATCTGCAGCAGCGGCACCGTTCTACACCATGAGGGAGCACATTGGCGCCGCAGGGTGCCGTTGGGAGCATACGGATGAATTCGATTCTGGAAGCGGCCGCCTATGCCCGGCAGGCGCACGGAGATCAAAGGCGTAAGTACACCGGACGACCGTACGTAGAGCACCCGGCTCGAGTCGCGGCGCGCGTCTCTCTTCATCCCAGAGCAACGGAGTCCATGGTAGTCGCAGCTTGGCTGCACGACATCGCGGAGGACACCGATGTGGGACTGACGGATATCGCGGCCCACTTCGGGGACGACGTGGCAGGGATCGTTGGCGAACTCACCAATCCACCCAAGGGCTCGACCCTGTCGCGGGCAGAACGCAAGTCCATGGACCGAGACCATCTGGCGCAGGTGAGCTGGGAGGCGAAGATCATCAAGCTCGCGGATCGACTCGACAATCTTAGCGATCTGAAGAACGCCCCCGACGAATTCGCATCGGTGTACGCCACAGAATCCCTGTTGCTGGCCGAAGCGGTCGGTGATGCAGATCCGGCTCTGAAGCGGGAGCTCGTTGACCTGGCCCACGAATACACCCCCGGTTGATCTCACAGCCTATGTTCCTCCCGAAAAACCGGACGAGTCATCAGACAAGTGGATCACCAGTTTCCGCCTCTACCTTGGAGACAGACGCCTCTGGTTCTTGAAAACGCCGTGCCATCCACAGGGACATTCTGGACTTTCGTGCGCGAGTTCTCGCCACTCGGCCTGCGTGCGGGCCGGGTCGAGGGAGGGTTGTCACCGATTGACACCCGCACCACCGCCGAGGCGATCTGGTCGCCCAATGCACCGGTTTTTCTGGTCAGCGGCACCGCGCGGACTGCCGGCACCCCGTGGCATCTCTTGGCATCCGTCACTGGCCGCCACCGTCGTCTATCGCTTCAAGGATGAGTCGTTTGCGGGACGCGGAAAGCCGAGACCACGCCTCGACGACAAGGGCAAGGTCCTGGTCGCTGCAGAGCAACGCCAAGCAGGACGCCAAGCCCTCTTCTCCGATGCGCGTAAGTGCTTGTCGCAACAGTACTTGCAGATCCAGGGTTCGAGGTTCGATTCCCCCCGCCTCCATGGACGTACCTTCCCCGCTTGAGCCGGGCAGTTTGGAAGGCTCATCGTGTGCCGTGGCACGTCTTTCCGTTCTGTCCGTCACCCATAGAGCAGATGCTGTCAACGCCGCATTTCAGCCGGCCAGTTATTCCTCAAGGAAATGAGTGCATGCGAGAGCCAACGCTTCGGGCCTTTGGAGTGACCCGCAGAACACAATCCTGACGAGGCGGGGGTCCCCTTGCACGCAGCCGAGGGATGGCCCTCACTTCACGGCCTGCCAGCCGCACTGCGTCTGCGCATCAAGGGTGGCGCCAGGGCTCTTAACACTCGTCATCGGACGTTCGGTCCGCGAGAGCCCCAAGGCTGTGAAAACAGCGACGCCCACTATTAGCGATATGCCACGCAACCGCTAATGGCCTGTCGGCGTGGACCTTTCGCGGTCTGGTGGCCGCAGTACGGCCCTCACGCAAGCCCGGTTTTCTGGAGCCGTCGAACCAGGCTGGGCTTGTTCGCGTGGCGGTCGCGGAGAGCCTGGAGCCGTTCGCTGAACTCGTCCGTGCGGTTTGTGTGGTTGGCGGCGTCCTTCAGGTCTGACAGCAGTTCGACGGCGCGGTCGTATCCCTTCGGCGTTCGTTTCGCGATCCACGCCGAGACCTGTTTCCAGACGGCGGAGGTGCGCGACGCTATGTCGTCCAAGTGTTTCTTCCTTGCTTTGGCCTCCGCGCGAGCCTGACGCTCTCGTTCCTTCTCGGCCTGCTCGGCGAGACGTTGTTGCTTCGCATGGAGTCGCTGTTGCCAGGCCGCGGAGATCTCGGCGACCGTTCTGCGCGAGGTGGCGTCCCCGGCGGTGCGCTTCGTGTGCTGACCTTGTGTCGTCTCCTTGAAACTCCGCATCAGGCTTCGGCGCGGATTCAGCTCGTCTCCCTGAGCGATTCTCAGCAGCAGGCTCTCTTTCTCGGCGACGGGGAGCGAACGAATCCACTTCTCCAACGCCCCGGCGGGCTGGTCGTTGGCCGCGCGCGATTCGCTTCGCGCGGCGGCGACGTTGACAAGCTCCGCGTCGATTTCCAGAAAATCTAAGAACGCCACAAGCGGCGCGGACAGGTCTTTCAAACCGGCAGGGACCGGCGGCTCAGTGGCATTGTCGGACAGACTTTCCGTCTCGATCCCACTGAGCCACGCCAGATAGAGACACCGCCAGTCGCCGTCAAGAAGATCGCCGCGGAGCGGGGTCAAGGACGCCATCCACCCCGAACCGTCATCCCAATCCTCCCATTCGCCGGGCTCATCGTCGCGGTCGAACTCAAGCAGGAGGCAGTCTTTCTTCTTCCGCAGCGTGACGCCTTGTTGGTGGCAATACGGCTTGGCAAACGCAGCATCAAACGACGCGAGCGGCAGGCGAAGCATGAACCTGCGATAGCCCCAGTTCGTTACGTAGACAAATGCATCGAAGCACCGCTCCATCAGCTTGATCGGGTCGCCGCGGAAATCGCCCCAGTGATAGACGTTGACGAAACTCGTCGTCGTGATCTGGGCCCGTGTGGACAGACCGCGCAGCCATCGCATGTCGTCCTCGGACAACGGCCGATCAATCGCTTGAAACCCGTAATACTGATACTCGCTCACGATTCGTCTCTCTCACCCGCAGGAAGCCCAGTGACGGTAGGCTTCGATCCACTCCGCGCCCGATGGCGGTGGAGACGGCAGAGGTAGGTCGCAGACCGAGATCCGCTGTCTCTGCTTGCCACGGGTACAGACGGCGACGATGTCCTCCCGTTCCGTCAGGTCGACACCCGTCACTTTGACATCCACACCCAGAACCACCGTACCAAAGGGTACATCCAGGTGATTCTCGATCATCGTGTACAGACCCGTGACCGCTTCCGACTCGTCGTGGCAATCGACGGCCGCTTCCTCAACAAGTGCGGCCAGCCGTCGCTTGCTCAGCGAGGGTCGCCTCGTTCTCTTCAGCCTATCTGGCATCCGCAGTCTTCTGCCCTGTTCTGACGAACTGCCCGTCGACCTTACACCTCGCTCAGTGATTTGCCTAGACTCGAATCGGCCCCAAGCGTGGACGCCAAGCTGGGCACATTGCGCTGCCGGCGAACACGCACCGCGTGCCCGGCCGCCGTGGCACCGGTCCACCCGACCTGCCCAGCGACTTCGAAAGCCCGCCTGCAATCTCGCGCGAGTTCTGTAAGAACATGGGCGTTGGCTTTCAAAGCTCAGGATTGGGGTCGGTGGATGCGACCGGGAACGACGCCAACGGCCAGCAGCGGGTCGTGGAGCACGGGATCCCAGAAAGGGGGGTAGACGGTTAGCTCCTCCTGACCCCACATCTTGTGGATCACCAGCCGTAGCCGTGGGTGATATCGGCTTCAGTAACAGGTCCGGTGACGACGGCTTGTTCGAGGAGCCGGCGAAAGACGAGACCGCGGCTGCGTGAGG
>JAUXGE010000273.1 GCA_030622435.1 Planctomycetota bacterium | reverse complement strand
GTGAGCCAAGGAGTTGACTCTCTACCTTGTCTTCCTAAGACCGCTTGGCCTCCGACTTGTGGGTGACGATTGAAGTGCCTTCTCGCCGCCCGCAAGGGGCGGCGCTACACTTTTTCAACGGACTGCCAGCCGCATATGCCTGGTCCAGGGGGAGTACGTGCCGATGTTGTCGTTTGCGTTTAACGGTCTCAAGCGGGCTGCGCCGAGTTTGATCGCGGCATGTTGCGCCTTTGTCATTGTCGGACCGGCCGCGCTCGGTCAGCGGCCGGCGTCGACCGACGCCAAGAGCCGGCATGCCCACTGCGGTAAGGCACATGCTGCAGCCCGGCAGCTCGAGGCGACACGAGATGAAAGGCCCCAGGCGTTACCCGCAGCCTATAGGGAGAGTCTCGGTGAAACGGACGTCCTGCACTACCATCTCGACATCGAGATCACGGACATCAACCCCACAGCCAACACCTGCACCATCACCGGCACGAACGCCATCACGGTCAAGAGTCGATCGGCGGCACTGACCGAGTTCTCCTTCCGCCTGCGCAGCCAATACGCCGTCACCGGTGCGGATGTGGATGGTATACCGGTAACCGTTCAGGCACCCACGACCACTACCCGCGTGGCCACCCTCGATCGCACCTACGGCCTCGACGAGGTCTTCACACTCACCATTCCCTATTCCGGCACTTCCCAGTCCGTGTCATGGGGTACTATCGAAGTCACCACCCATTCGGGCGGCACCGTCGAAGTATCAACCCTGAGTGAACCGTACTACTCCTACACCTGGTGGCCCGCCAAGGACGGGGATGTTCTCTTATCCGGTGACAACTCGGACAAGGCCACACTGGACTTCTGGATCACCGTACCGGACAACTTCACTGTGGCCGCCAACGGCATCCTCGAGGGAACGGATACGCTGACGGGCAGCCGAAAACGCTTTCGCTGGTCGAGCGACTACCCGATCGCAACCTATCTCGTCAGCTTCGCCGCCAGCGAGTACAACACCTGGACGCAAACCTACACCTATCCCGGCGGAACGATGCCGGTCGAGTTCTTCATCTACGACTCATGGGACAACTCGTCGAACCGCGAGTCCTGGGAGAAATGCCTCGGAATGCTCGAGACGTTCAGTTCCCTGTTCGGGGAGTATCCGTTCGTCGAGGAGAAATACGGCATCTACAATTTCTCGTTCGGCGGCGGGATGGAACATCAGACTATCACCGGCCAGGGAGGGTTCAGCGAGTGGCTGACCGCACACGAGCTTGCACACCAATGGTGGGGCGACGCCGTGACGTGCAGGACCTGGAACGACATCTGGCTCAACGAGGGCTTCGCCTCCTACTCAGAAGCACTGTGGGACGAGTTCAAGCCGGGAAGCAGCGGCCTGCCCGACCTCATGAGCACAATGTCCACCATGAAATACACCGGCGGCGGGAGCGTCTACGTCTACAACTACGAGGTCAGCGAAATCGGGCAGATTTTCAACGGCTCCACAAGCTACAACAAGGGAGCGTGGGTCGTGCACATGCTCCGCCACGTACTCGGCGATGACGCGTTCTGGGAAGCCCTGGCCGCCTACCGCGCCGCCTTCGAGGGCAGCGCAGCAACCACCGCTGATTTCCAGGCACTCGTCGAGGGCTTCTACGACGGTGGCGACCTCGACTGGTTCTTCCAGGAATGGGTCTACGGAGAGTACGCACCCGCATACACATGGGGCTGGGATACCGTACAAGTGAGCGGGCAACATTACCTCCTCGTGTACATCGATCAGACTCAGGCCGTCTCGACCCAGCGGTTCTCCATGCCCGTCGATATCGTCGCCGACGGCACCACCTACGTCGTGTTCAACGATGCCGACCCGGAGCACTTCGTGATTCCGGTCCCGTCCGACCCGAGTATAGTCCAACTCGATCCGGACGCGTGGATACTCTGGAGCGCAAGGACATCGACCGGCTACGTCCCCGGTCCGCCAACGGTCGTGGAAACATCACCCGCACCTGGTGAAACCGTCGCCTTCCTGGACATAATCGACACCGTCACGGCCACCTTTCATACAAACGTCGATCTTGCACCGACCGACCTATCGCTCGTGGGAGCCGTCGCCGGGCCCAGATCGTTCACCATCGCCTCGGGCTCTGACGTGAACCCTGTTACCCTGCAATTCGACAAACCACTCTGGCCCGACACTTACACCCTCACGATTACCTCCGGCGCAAAAGCTCATGACACAGGTTTGTCACTCGATGGTGAGACTGCCGATCCGGCTGACCCCGCTTCGCTCCCATCGGGTGACGGCGTGACCGGTGGTTACGCCGTGATCGAGTTCGTGGTCGCGGCCGGCTTTCGGCTCGGCGACTTCGACGACGATGAAGACGTTGATGGGTTTGACGCTGTGGCCTTTGAAGACTGCTACACCGGACCAGAAGCCGGTTCCGTCAGTGAGGACTGCCTGCCGGGCGATTTCGACGCTGACGGCGACGTCGACTGCGAAGACTGGGGCCAGTTCCGATACGACGCGTGGACGGAGGGCGATCCGCTGCCGTTCTCCCCAACGTGCCAGGAGGACATTCCCGCCGCGTCCGAATGGGGCCTGGTGGTCCTGACGCTGCTTCTTCTCACAAGCGGAACGCTCATTCTCCGGCCGCGTCTGTAACGCCGATCGTAAACATTTGATAAACCCGTGCTTGGCCTGCAGATGTCGCTGGTGACCAGCGCCCTCGTGTGCCACTGCTCTGTGAGCAGTGTTTCAACGCCGCCTATTCATTTGCACTGCTCACAGAGCAGTGGCACACGGTACCCGATCCTTCCGTGCCGCAGCAGCATTCCGAGCCGCGACCGTAAGGGAGCGGAAGCCTCCCCGCTCCGACAATGTGCAAACCATTTGGCTCATCGCGATTGCCATACATCTTGTTCCTCTGCTAGCTCCGCGGTGAATAATGCTGTCTATGCCCGATGCGCATCAACCGCCGCCAAGCTGTTCCTTCACACTGCGGACCTTGTCCTGCATGCTCTGTGGCCGATCCGTGCGAGTACCGAGCTTGATCGTCGTCGAGATTCTCGGCGCGCCCATTTCGTGTACCTTCTCATGGCAGTTCCTGACGGCGGCCATGACTTGCTCCCAAGGCCCTTCGATGGTCGTCCCGTACGGATGAAGATGTGGATCGAGCCCGGCCTCGGTCAGCACGCGATGACAAGCGGCCACAAAACGCGAAACCGACACACCCACACCGATCGGCACGATGCAGAGATCCATGATGACGTTCATGGCTGCTACCTCCTTACTTTGGCAGATACTGTCACTGTTATCCGAGCCGCAAGGCTTGGTACATATGCTGATTCTCGGAGCCCGGCAACGTCTGGCAATGGCGGAAACCACTAAGCAATCACGAGATCCGCCCAAGCCGCCCATTTTTCATAGCATACCCTGTTCCTGCCCCCCTTGTGTAGCGATTCACGCAGTTCGCATCTTATCCGAGCCGCGACCATGAGGGAGCGGGCTGCTTCATCCGAACCGCGACCATGAGGGAGCGGGCTGCCTTATCCGAACCGCAACCGTAAGGGAGCGGAATGCCCGGAGTGGCGGGTTGGGTGGCCCATGGCTTTAGCCGTGGGGAATGCGAATCGCCGTGCCTGGGTGGCCCATGGCTTTGGCGCGGGTTTTTCACCACGGAGAACGCTGAGGTTCGTTCTCTTGTAGGGCATTTCAACTGTGCGCTCTGACACGTGTGGAAGCGGATTGTCGTGAGCAGTCGTCCCGGACGGCGTCACGCCGCCGGCCGCGCCAGACGCACCGCACCGCTTCATCCATGCTCGGCGTGCTCTGCGCCCTCCGCGGTTGGTGAGAAATGCGGATTGGCCTTGCGGGACGCGAATCGCCGTGTCCCCCAGGTGTGCGGGAGAGTACGATGGGAAAAAGATATGACGAGATGAATCCGATCGTGGAGGTATGAGGTCATGAAATCGTTTCGCCGAGAGCTGTGGTTCGACGTACCCACCCGTCGCGCCTTGATCAACATCACGCCGGAGGTGGAAGAAGCGCTCCGCGAAAGCGGCGTCCGCGAGGGGCTGTGTCTGGTCAACGCCATGCACATCACCGCCAGCGTGTTCATCAACGATGACGAGCCCGGGCTGCACCAGGACTACGAGGACTGGCTCGAACAGCTCGCCCCCCACGAACCGATCGAGCACTATCGCCACAACCGCACCGGCGAGGACAACGGCGACGCCCACCTCAAACGGCAGGTCATGGGCCGGGAGGTCGTCGTGGCAATCACCGAAGGCCGGCTCGATTTCGGCCCGTGGGAGCGAATCTTCTACGGCGAATTCGACGGCCGACGCCGCAAACGCGTGCTCGTCAAGATCATCGGGGAGTGACGATTGGAGATTGCGGATTGAGGCGGCCGCACCGCCCGATCACATCGCGAGTACCGGGCAATCCACTCCTTGCCTATGAGAGCGGACCGGTCAGAGCCGAGCCCACGAAACAAAGGGCCGGCAAGCAGAGGCGCGGCGCACAACCCCATGTCAGACACGATGACAACAGCAACGACCCGGACGAAACAGCGAACCTCACATTTTGGGATTGTCATGACTTCCAGCCTCCGCACGTGTTGGCAAGTATTGGCGGGACCCTCTTCTCGCTGGCAATATCCTATGTGCGTCCTACAATCAGCCAACACTTCAAATAAGGCAAGCACTACCACACGCGAACCACACCTGAATTATAAACACCACTCGACGGGCAAGGGCGCTGAATGCTTCTCCCGTTTTGAGAATAGCTGCTTCCTATAAGCAGTACACTCGTAATCGCCCCTCCCGGAGTCTGCGATTCTGGCTCTTCTCCAGTATGGGCATGTGATCAGTACCAATTCCTGCCCAACCCTCCAAACAACGAACCCCTGCGCAGTCTATTCCAGTACAAACGGAGAAACTCGAACCCTTCGTGTCGTCTCGGCTCCGCAACCCGCCTCATGGATCGAGGGAACCTGACCATGATGTGGTGTCGAAAGTATCGAGCATCTTGCGATGCGCATGTGCTTCATCCCAAATATCATTACATTGGTCACCCCCCCCGTGCCACTTCTGGGGTAAAACCCTATTGCGTTGCACCCCTGTCTGCCCGATTGTATGAATGTGTAGTGGGATTACTCATTACGATCATTGACTACCCAAACGAGCCTTACTGGTCTGTGGATTGCCTTCATGGATACAAGCCCGACCGTGTTCGTAGTGGATGACGATGGCGAGGTCCTCCTCTCGCTCCGTCGGCTGATCGAATCTGTGGAGCTCAGGGTCGAAACGTTTTGTACAACCGACGAGTTTCTCCAATCCTACGACCGTTCACGCCCCGGCTGTCTCGTGCTTGACATACGCCTTCCCGGTAACAGCGGGCTTGACCTGCTGGAACAACTCCCCGGCCAGGAGATCACGTTGCCCGTTATCGTGCTTACCGGCTATGGGGATGTTCCGACGGCAGTCCGCGCCCTGAAGAGTGGTGCGGCGGATTTCATCGAGAAGCCATTCAGCTCTCAGGTTCTACTGGACAGCATCCAAAACCACATCGAACATGACCGGCAGCAGCGGAGCGAACAGGCCGAACGGCTCGAACTCTTGCAACGCCTGGCGCGACTGACACCGCGCGAGCGGGAGGTCATGGAGTTGGTCGTCATCGGAAGGGCGAACAAGCAGGTGGCCGCGGAACTCGGGTGTAGCTGTAAGACCGTCGAGGTCCACCGTTCGCGCGTCATGGAGAAAATGGAAGCCGGGAGTATTGCAGAGCTGGTGCGCATGAGCTTGCTGAACCCCCGTACGGCATCCAGAAAACCGAGCTTTAATAGGGAAACCCCTATTCACTCTTGACAGTCCGTTGAAAAAGTGTAGCGCCGCCCCTTGTGGGCGGCGAAAAGCCACTTCAATCGTCACCCACGAGGGGTGACGCTACACCATTGTGGCTGACCCCGTGTTTTTCAACGGACTGTTAACCGGTTTGAGTCGATCCATAAGACAAGTACGCAAGCGGGAAGGCGCTTCTCGATGCGTCACACGCGGCCCCCGGTACTGCGGACTTTGGATCTCACGGACCGGGCGGTTCAGCCACACATCGCAGAAGCAGCCACTTCCGGCTTTCGACTCGGTTGGCAGGACCGGTTGGCGAACGGCGGTTTGCCGGCACGGCAGGCTCGAGTCGGTATGACAAACGGCAATCGTTACCCCGACCTCACCGCGGACCACGACGAGACTCGAGCATGGGCTTAGCTTCGTCGCCGGTCCCGCGGTGTTTTTTGTGCCAAGGGAAGTGATGGCCGTTCGGCGCGGACGATCACGATCTTGATGCCCGCAACCGGTTCGAATTCAAAAACGCCGGCGCACCCCCTGTGGCCCGATACGTTCCAGCGACGCAGGGGAGGTCATAGACCCACCCAAGTGCAACCAACGGATCTGTGGGTGCCACTGGCGGCTTGCCCGCCAGTGTT
>JAUXGE010000404.1 GCA_030622435.1 Planctomycetota bacterium | reverse complement strand
CGGTATAGCCGCCGCGCGACCGGTCGATTCTTCTCGAACGGCCTTTGCTCTAGTTGCGTTGCTTGGAGTGGTGTTTCTTCTTGTCATAGTTTTCTTCTTCGGAACTCACGTATTGATCCGAGCTGCCCGTAGGCACCGTGCGATGCTGGATCGAAAACGGGTTCCGACGCCGTGCGACGACATCTGGGCGATGCACAGGCCTCCTGCGGATGCTGATGGGGATGATAAGACGGATCGCGATGAGCCCGATCCGTGACGGCGGGTGCCGTATCACCGCGCTCGAACGGACGATGGTGTGACGCTGGGCGGACAGCAATGAAGCTTGACGGTGCGGTGGTTTTGGTGACCGGTGGGGCGAGGCGCGTGGGCCGTGCAATTGCCCTGGAGATGGCGAGAGCGGGCTGTGATGTTGCCATTCACTACCGGCATTCCCGTGAGGAGGCGGGTTCACTGGCGGCGGAGGTCGCCGGAATGGGTCGGCGTTCCGCGACAGTAGCCGGTGATCTGCACGATCCAACCAGTTGGGCGACGATCGTGAATGATGTCGTGGCCCGCCTGGGACGGTTGGATGTGCTTATCAACAACGCGTCGGTTTTCCTGACAGAGCATTCGGATTCCCTTGACGAGTTCGATTTCGAGCAATGGGAATCCATCCTCCGGGTAAACCTAATCGCGCCGATGGCACTGAGCCACGCCGCGTTTCCGCACCTGAGGGCGAGTGGT
The DNA here is from genome assembly GCA_030622435.1 of Planctomycetota bacterium. GTDB lineage: Bacteria > Planctomycetota > Phycisphaerae > UBA1845 > UBA1845. Next base: position 2,702 of record JAUXGE010000404.1, on the reverse strand, counting down.
CAAGGTTCGATCGTGAACCTCTGTGATATCTCCGCCGATCGCCCCTGGCCTGATCATCTGGCATACTGTGTCTCGAAGGCGGCATTGGCCGCCCTGACCAAGGGTTTGTCCAGAGCGATGGCTCCCGAGGTCCGAGTCAACGGCGTCGCACCGGGCATCGCGGCTTTTCCGGACGAGTACTCCGATTCGCTTCGCCGGGCACTGACCGAACGTGTGCCCCTCGGTCGGGAGGGTACGCCCGAGGAAGTCGCTCACCTCGTGCGGTTTCTGGTAGAGCGGGGCGAGTTCATCACCGGCCAGGTCATCCCGATCGACGGCGGCAGGAGCACGTTCTGAGTCGGGCGCTTCGTGAAGAGTGGTTTTCGATCTTGAAGGCAATGGGGTTTGGCCTACAATGTTCGATCTGTCGCGTGCCCTGGTGTCTCGGTTGCGAGCGGGGGGCACGATGCACGGGTATGGGCGCACCTGCGAAGGCGCTCTCATCGTCGCGTGCCACGAAGGGAAGCGGCTCGGGTAGGCCGGCCAAACGGGGCGAGGCGATCCGGTCGGCGAGTAATTCGGACTTTTGAGTACATTCCTGCTTGTCCGCGGCCCTGTGCTGCGGCTTCGCAAATAACGGGCTGGGTGGAGCGCCTATGGACGCGAGCATGATACCGATGTTACTCGGTGCGGCTGTCGAGGCAGGTCCGTACATCAGCTTGGTCAAGATCGTGGTCGTGATCGCGTTGCTGCTCGGCTGGTCTCAGGCCGCACAATGGGTCGACCACGACACAGACGTGGTCAAAACAAAGCGGGAGCAGTGGAACACGATCGTCGTGTCGTCCGGAGTAGTCGCCGGGCTGGTTCTTACGGTCCTGCCCTTTTGGGGTGGTGGGTTGTTTGTCGTGGGGGTGGCATTCTGGATGCTCTTGTCGTGCGCACCCATGGTGGCTTACATCATGCACCGTAACGGTCGCGTGACACCCACTCAGCGGCTTCTCACGATCGGTCATGTAAAGCGGGTAATCGGCTCGCGAGCCAGCAAGAAGGGCCCCAAGGACAAGGGCATCCGTGTACAAATCCTCGATCACGCCGGCGCGCCGGCGCGAATTTCTGATGAGTATGAGGACGTTGTCGCTTTTCACGCCGTGCAGGATTTCCTGTTCGACCTGTTGTGGCGGCGGGCCTCCGATGCCGACATGCTGGCGGACAAGGAAAAGTACCGCCTCGTGTACCGTGTCGACGGGGTTGCCTCCGAACATCCGGATGGCATCCCTACCGAGAACGGCGAGCGGATCATCCGGTGTCTCAAGAAGCTGGCCGGTCTGAATGTCGAGGAGATTCGTCGTCCCCAGACCGGCAAACTGCGTGTGTCACTGTTGGGACACGAAGGCACAGTCGATCCGACAGAGGTGCATACATCGGGGACGACCGCGGGTGAGCGTCTCCGTCTCAGGATAGCCCCCGGACAGAAACTCCTCAGGCTTCACGAGCTCGGTTTCGCGCGCCCCCGCTTCGACTCACTCCGGAAGCAGATCCTGGCCAAGCAGAAAGGACTGCTGCTGATCAGCTCCCCGCAGCAAAACGGACTGACCACAACGCAGTATGCCATTCTGCGCGGGCACGACGCCTACATGAACAACATTCACTCGCTCGAGCGCAGGCCGCTGACCGAGGTCGACAACATCACGCAACACCACTACGACGGTCCCAATACGGATGTCAGCTACGCACGGATGCTCCAAACCGTGCTCCGCGGCGGCTGTGAAATCCTGATGGTCGGGGAATGCGAGGACCGCGAGACTGCGCAGCTCGCGGCTCAGGCGGCTGCCGAGAACCGCAAGGTCTACATGGGAATGCAGGCCAAGGACTGCTTCGATGCCTTGAGCAAGCTATTGGGTTTCCTGGGGAACAATCGTCTCGCCGCTAAGAGTCTGTTGGGAGTAATGAACCAGCGTCTTGCGCGAGTTCTATGCACGGAATGCCGTGAAGCATTCCAGCCGGATCCGGCCACGCTCAAGAAACTGAACCTTCCTGCGGACAAGATCGAGAAGTTTTACCGCCCGCCCAGTGAACCGCCCGCCACCAAACGCGGCAAACCGGTCTTGTGCCATAAGTGTCAGGGGACGGGTTACTACGGGCGTAGCGGTTTCTTCGAGTTGCTCGTCGTGGACCCCACTGTAAGGAAACTGATTGCCGAAGGGGCGCCGGCCGAACGTATCAAGACACAATGCCGCCAGAACAAGATGTACTACTTGCAGGAAGAGGGGTTGCTGAAGGTGATCAACGGGAAAACGAGCATGAACGAGATCCTGCGTTGCCTTCGGACCAACACCAAGTAGCCACGGAGCAGAACCCATGTGGGTATCGCTGATACTGTTGATCGTGTTGGTCCTTGTCACCATCAAACAAGGCAGTGGGGGGCTGTTCAATGCGCTGATGACTGCCATGTTTGCGATCTGCTGCGTGGGAGCCGCTTTCGGCACGTACGAATGGGTCGCCAACAACTGGCTGCTTTCGGTCTGGCCGGATGATAACAAGACGTTTCCACGAGATCTCATTTTGCCGCTGGCTTTGGCTCTTACGTTCGGAGTGCCTCTTCTCGTCCTGCGTCTCGTGTCCGACCGTTTGGTGCGGCGTCCCCTGCCGCTCTCAGGGCTGGTGGACCGGCTCGGAGCTACCATCTGCGGTCTGGTGACCGCATTGATCATGGTGGGTATCGT
>JAUXGE010000213.1 GCA_030622435.1 Planctomycetota bacterium | reverse complement strand
GGGTATCCGTTCCAGAGGTCCTCTTCACGGAACGGTACTTCGCAGTGCTTGGGATATGCGCAGACCGTTGCGACCTGGACGAACTTCTCGACGCCCCGAAGACGCGCCTCCTCGATCAGATGGAGTCCCATGGCCATGTTGGCGTAGAAGAACCGGCCTGGATGTTTCTGATTGGCGCCGATGCCGCCAACTTGGGCGGCGAGGTGGATGACGACGTCAGGGCGAGCCTTGTCAAAGAGCCGCCCGACTCCGTCGGCTCCGGTGAGGTCGTATTCGCTCGACCGGGGTACGAAAACGTCAGCGACGCCGCGTTTGTTCAGCTCCTCGCAGACTACCCGGCCTAGGAACCCGGCGCCGCCCGTGACACAGACACGTTTGTTGGCAAGTTCAGACGACATCATTCAGCAGTCCTCAGACACCCGTGACGCGTCGTTGTACTATCACTACGACGCACATGAGCCGGTAGGTGCCAAGCGGAGCACGTCCGTGCGTTCTTGACACTGGTACGCCGGAGCCCGACTCCGTCGGCATCGGGCATTTCACCCGTTGACTGAGTCGTGCGAAACACCAGGTTCTCTCCGTACGCTTCGGTCGATCCGACTGAACCGTCGCTTTTGCGATCGGCTTGTGTCTTCAGCCGGCCGCCGCACTGACGGAGTCTACCCGGTTCGAGGCCGAACAGAAACTTCTCCATCATGATCCCACCTCACGTGCCAGGGGGGCAAGCCGGGTAGGGTGGGCTGCGAGGACCACTACGATCAATCGAAGAGAAATTACTTCCATCTCTGAGTTGAACCGGGGGCCATACGGTATGACGGTTTCGTGCTCCGAAAGCCCTCTGTGTTCGGTCTGGGAAGTGCGTATCAATGCTGAAAGTAGGGGGAATGGCCTGGGCACGCTCAGTACTGCCACGGGCCGAGGATGCGGTTTGCGGCTGTGGAGGAAGGTGTTCCGTCATCAACCGGCTTGCCCATTGCTGTTGTCTGGACCCTCGCTTTGTGCCTGTAACTTGTTGTCGGAAGGTGTCGCGGGGCGTGTGTCTGAGCCGCAAGGCCGTAGACCTGTGGTAGACTAGGAGTAGGTGGCGGGTGGTACTGGGCGTCATCCGCGGAGGCAGGTCGCGCGGCGGGATCGACGGTCACGTCGGGCACAAAGAATGGTTCGTTCACAAATGGTCGTCGGTGAATCTGCCGATTCACGATTAGGGCGATTCTGCTCAGCCGGTCGTGCGTTCCCAGTCCGCCGCGGTTTGGCGGTGACCGGTCCGGGTCATCCCGGCGCCGAGTGAATTCGGCGACGAGGTCAACCCGTGATACACTGACCGCGGAAAGGTCCGGTGTGAACAGTCGAATCCTACTCAACAAAGGAGTGTCATCGATGAAACGTAAACTCGCATGTCTGTTCTTGGGCGTTGCTCTGGTTCTGCCTGCAAGCGCGCGGGCGGGGGACGCGCTCACGGAGGCGTTGGCCGCGATTCCCGGCGATGCGATCGGGTTCGTGTGCGTTCCCAGCATCAAGGGACTGGACGGTGACTACCAGCAGGCCATCATCAATCTGGAGCTGCAGCCGTTCGTGCAACCCCCGATGAACTCGCTTGTCGGGTTGCTCAAGCAGTATATGCCCATGCTGGAAGGGATCGACGAGAACGGTCCTTTGACGATCGTCTTCATGCCGGCCGCCAACCCCTTCGAGTTGATGATGAAGCAGGCCTTGCTCATTCCCGTCGAGGATCCTCAGGCCATGATCGAGAAGATGGGCGGCGTTGCGGGCGAGGGAGGCCTTTGGACGATCAACATGATGGGGCAGCCGGCCCACGCCGCGATCTGGAAGAAACAGCTCGTCATCGCTCAAATGCCCGACGTCACCAAGGCGATCAAGGAAAGCACGGAAGGCATCGGCGACAAACTCGCATCGTCGGACAAGAAAGCCCTCGATGGACTAGACCTGTTCGTGTGGGTGGACGGCGACCGTTTGCTCAAGCTGGTCAAGCCCATGCTGGACGGCTTCATGGCCCCGGCACTCGCTATGCAACAATCTACGGGTGGTTTCCAGGCCAAGTCCGCGGAAATGAACAAGAAGAACATCGATATGATGGTGGAAGGGCTCAAGTCCTTGACCATCGGTGTGTCGCTTGACGACGGCGGCCTGGGATTACGTTTCGCGATGACAACCAAGCCGGGTACCGATCTCGCTAAGCAATGGCGGATGAAGAACACCTCCGGCTCCCTGCTGCAAGGATTGCCGGCGTCCAGGTACGTGATGGCCTTCGGTCAAACGGTGGACCCCGCTCAAACAAAGGCATCACTCGAGGGCCTCGACGACATGTTTGCCATGGGCGAAGACGTTGAAGAGGTAGACCCCGAGAAAATGAAGAAGCTCCAGGGGCTCATCGAGGAGGCCGCACCGATGCTGACCGGTCTGCGCGGCATGATCGAACCCCTCCCGCCGGGTCCCGAAGGTCTTGTCGGGATCGGTTTAGTGATTGACACGACAGATAGCAAGAAGCTGCTTGATCTCAAGGCCAAGTTCGTGGATCTCGGCCTGGAGATGCTCGCGGACGCGGCCGCGAAGACGGAGGATGAAGAGCTCGGTCAGTTCAGGGACGCGATTGCCTACAACAAGGAGGCTGAGGAGATTGCCGGCGTACAGGTCCAGCACTTCAGCATCGATCTGGCCAAGTTCGACGACATCGACGAGGAGGATCGCGAGGACATCTTCAAGGTCATTGGCAAGGACGGCGTCCTGTTCCGTGGGGCTCCGGTGAATTCCAAGAGGATCGTCCTGTCGTTCGGCGGCGGGAAGGATCGCATGGCCTACTTGATGAAGCAGGCGTTGGATAGTGGCGCTCCGCTCGATGCCGATGCCGGCATCAAGAAGGTCTCGGCAAGGCTGCCGAAGGAACGGGCGCAGGTCGGCTACATCGCCGCGGACCGGATGCTCGCGCTTGTGAACAAGGTTATGGTGACGTTGGAGGAGGAGCCACTGCCGGTGCAGATGCCGCCGATCAATGCACCGCTGGCGATGGTGGGTTCCGGGGGTGACGGTTGGATTCGGGGCGATCTGATCGTTCCGACCGAGCTTCTGATCGCTTTGAAGAACGCTGCCATGACTATGATGGGCACTGTGGCTGGTCCGCCACCCACGACGCCGCCCGGAGATTCTTCCGGGGGATAGCGCCGTTTCGATGAATGCCGTCTCGCTTCCTTCAACCCCCTTCAAGGGGGGAAGGAACGCGGGTGGTTTGGGGAGACAAGAGCTTCACCCATCCCTCCTTATAGGGAAGGAAAACTGGAGAAGGCACGGGAACGCCTTCGAGAACAGACTTTAATGCCATGGATCGTTCGAGGGCAGCCGTAATGGGACAGCACGGTAATGGGAGGAAGCAGAATGAGTGCTAAAGCGAACGGGTCCGGCGCCTGGAACCTTTGGTTGATCACGCTGGCCGTTCTCGTTATGCCGACTCCGGGGCTTGCGCAGTCCGAGGAAGCACCGGCCGATTCCCCGCCGAGTAACCCGGTTCCGACCGATACCGAGGCTACATCGCCGGTGGTTGGCGGACCATCCGGTGGAGTGTCATCCGAAGCCGCCGAAGTGGAACTCAAGCCGCGTTTCGAGTTGTATATGCCGTCCGCCCGCCGCCTGGCGTCCGAGGCAAAGCGCTCACACGGCGGGGTCTTTCTCGCGCCGTTGGGTGGCATGCTTCGTGAGATGGCCGGTGCCTCCGCGGAAGGTGTCGATACGGAGGCGGTCGAGTCCATCGTCAAACAAATCGGGAGTTGGCCTGACACTGCAATCGGTGCCTATGCGTACGCCCCGGACACCGAGGGGCGACCTCGGTGGGCTGTCCGCTTTGACTGGCCGGTGGGTGATCTCTCCAAACGCATCGAGACGCTGCTCACGGCGGAGGCTACGGCTGAGCTGTTCGATGAGATCGAGCTTCGTCCGGGTAAGCAAGATGGGTACGAGGTCGTGCTGCTCGGATCACCACTGGCGTACGTGCTGCCGCTGGATGACGGTCACTCATGCCTTTCGTCTCATGCCGATCTTCCAATCTCCACTGAGCCGCCCACGGGCATCCTCTCGACCGAAGACGAGGAGCCCACGCTCGTGGTCGGCAGGCTGAACCTGACGGGAACTGAGATGGACAGCGGTGCCACGTTCCTGTCGTCATTCAGCGCGTTCACGGATCTGGAATACACCGGCCGGGTGGATGAAAACGGGGACTGGGTGGAGGAGGTCAACGTGCACTGGCCTCCCATCGCCGGCATGGGTGCCAAGGCCCTGTTCGGAAAGGTCAAGCAGACGTTCTTCGTTCCGAACGAGGCGTTCGGAGCGGCCGCCTTCAAGGCGATTATGGCGCCCGGCATGTTGGACGGTCTGGCGGGCTTCGGGCAGCAGATGGTGATGGATGCCTCCGGGCAGATGTCAATCGTCGGTGAGGCGGGCGTTGGGCCGATCATGTCCTCCATCGAGCCGGAGCTTTGCCTTACACTGCTGCCGGGGACCGGCTTCTTGCCCATGCCCGACATCGTCGTGCAGGCAAGAACCAAGCGCGCCAAGCAGTTAATCCGCAACTTGAGCGAAGCGGCCGAGGAACTCAACGACGCCTTCCACGAGCGTGACAAGTCCGAGCCGTGGCATGAGGCGACAGTAGCCGACCGGACCGTCTTTTGGAGTGACGGGACGAACCAGTATCCCGGCATGATCATGCCGTTGGTTCTGCGCCCGGTGCTTTTCACGACGACAGAAACCGACGCGCGGGACCGGAAGCGCGATTTTCTCGTCCTGGCCTGGACGAGCACATCACCCAAGGCGTTCGTACATCGCTGGTTGGACCTGCCGCGTACAAGGGACATGAGGCATCTTCCAGTCAAGAGGAAGACGAACGGGCAGGCGTGGCTCAACTGGAAGCAGGTATACAAGTGGGTCAGCCCGTACGTGAATGTGCCGCTCGGCACCTTAATCGGCCAGGTCCCGCTGCCCAGGCTCGATGATGTCCGCCCTGACATGACCGACGCACTTGTAACGATCAAACTGAGCTATGCGGGGCTAAAGGCCCATCACCAGGGTCCTCTCCCAGTCGGTCTTTTGGTGCTGCCTGCTCTGGCCAGTGCGTCAGCCGCGGCCGACGCCGGTGGCGGCAGTGACCTTGCACGGGAGCGGCTTGCGTGCCAGCGGCTGAAAGTCCTCTACCACCACTCCAAGCTGTTCAAGAAGGATGTGGGACGTTGGCCTGCGGAGGTGGCCGAACTCGACGGGTACGTCGATTTCGAGGGTCACCCCGGACTGCTCGAGTTACGGCTGTCCTCCCGCAAGGCGTGGGGCAAGTGGTTTCAAGAACTGATCGAAGCGGACGACGAAGAAGAGGACGACGAGGGAATCGAGGAGGATGTCTTCGGGTCGATTGACGACGATGTGTATGTGATCGAGTGGGGCTGTGATACATGGCTTCTCAAGCTCGCCCCACGGACATTGGAACATCTCGAAGAGCTCTATATCGACCAGGATGGAAAACTCCATCGAAAGAAAAGAACCTGTCAGACGGACGAAAGTGAGATAGACGAGAGCGGGAAACGTGGCGATGGGTCGGCCGACGCATCAGTGCTCGAGCGAGCGGTACTGAACATCGAGCATCGTTACCTCGCGACCCGTGAACCGTCGGAATCGAAGAAGGAGTAAACGCGATGAAGCGCTGGGTAGTCTGTTCGATCGTCGTACTGGGTGTGATGTTCCCCGCCCTGGCGGCGGATGAGAAGAAGGATGAGAAGAAGGAGGGGGCGGCCGAGGTCGCCAAGAAGGTCGAGAAGCAGGAGGAGGAAAGCCCCATCCTGCGCATGGCGGAACTGCGACTCGATGAGTATGTGGTTCCGGCTCGGATGATCAACCTTCCGATTCCCGGCAAGACGCGCACCGTCCAGGACATTCTCGATCGTTTCGAGAAATTGACGAAGGACGATAAGATCGGCGCCGTGCTGCTGGACGTCGGTCCGGTCGGGCTCTCGTTGGCTGATCTTTCGGAAATCCGGACGGCCATCCGGCTAATGCGGGAGTCCGGAAAGAAGGTCTACGCCTACGTCAACGCGGGCGGCCCCAGCGCCTTCCTCTTGGCTTGTGCAGCCGACGAGATCGCCGTGGCGCCCACGGGCAACGTCGCCATCCCTGGACTCGGGAGCCGCTTTCCCTTCCTGAAGGGGCACTACCAGATGCTCGGGATCGAGTTCGACGTCATTACGGCGGGCCGCTTCAAGTACGGTGGCTTCGTCAACAGTCGCGAGCCGAACGAATACTTCCTCGAGGAATTCGGGGCGATCTTCGACAGTTGGATCGGCGACTACAAGAAGATCATCGCCGAGGGGCGCGACCTCTCGCCCGAGGCCGTGGACGAGGCCGTGAACATTGCCATCCACGACGCGTCCGAGGCGCAGCAGCGCGGGCTCGTGGATACGCTCGCGTTTTATGATGACTATCGCGAACGCATTCTCCGCCGCGAGAAGATGAAGCTCGCCCGCCGCGAGGATCGTGGTCTGGCGCACGTCAACTCGATCCAGGATCTGATGGAACTGATCAACGACACGCTCCGTGCTGCGGAAGAGGCTCGCAAGGCCGTCGGGCCTAAGATCGCCGTTCTGCACGCCCGCGGTCCCATCGTCGACTTCAACCTGGGCGCTGCCTTCGCTTCGACGCTGATCTGCCGGGATGATTTCAGCAAAGTCGTTGACGAGCTTCGCAAGAACAAGTCGATCAAGGCCGTCGTGATGCACGTTGACTCGCCCGGCGGCTCCGCATACGCCTCAGACGTGATCTGGCAGAAACTGCGGCGGCTCGATGGCGAGAAACCGTTGGTGGTCAGTATGGGATTCGTGGCGGGCTCCGGCGGCTACTACATCGCATGCCCCGGGCGACGCATCTTCGCCCAACCCACGACCATCACCGGATCCATCGGCGTCATCGGCATGTTCCAGAACGCCTGGTCGATGTACAACCGTCTCGACTACGAGTGGGCGGACATGGCACGGGGTGACCGGGCGTTGCTCGGTGCATCGCACAGGTCCATGTCGAAGGAGGACCGCTCGTTCATTCAGGATTACATGAACAAGATCTACGACGTGTTCATCGACCGGGTGGCCGTGACCCGGAAGCTCCCCGCCAGCGAGGTGCGCAAGATCGCCGAAGGACGAGTCTGGACCGGACGGGACGCGCTGGATATCGGCCTGATCGACGAACTCGGCGGACTGGCCGAGGCCATCGACGCCGCGCGCGAGATGGCGAACATCCCACCCAGCGCCGAGCTCAAGATCGTCCACTATCCCAGACCGAGCAGTCTTGGCGAGATCTTCGAGAGCTTGAGCGGCGTGACCATGGCTGGCGTCAATTCGGACCAGGCGTGGGCCGCTCTGGCCAAGGGACTCAATGCCGCCAGACCCGTGACGTTCGAGGAGCAACTGATGATGTTCTCCCAGCGGCTCCAACCGCTTTGCTGGATGGGTATTCCGGGTTTGCTTCAGCTCGCATCACCCCTCGGTGCGCAACCCCTGCCTCTGCAGGGCTCGATGAAGCCCTTCGAACCGACAGGCCGCCTGTTTGACGCAATGCCATAGCGAATAGGCAAGGCATGACATCGGGGGAGGGAGTCGCCCGCGATTCTCTCCCCCTTCTCATGCGCGCCGATCCGGCACCTCGAACCTACTCCAGCCTCCTCCCTTGGGGACCCTGTCGCCGCATCGGCCGCAGCATCACGCGGTTGCCCCCATTCATGGATGTTCCGGCTTGGGGCGCAAAGGAATCGATTTCTCCTTGATAGGAATCGTTCATGGATGTTCCCGCCCCGAAGGAAAAGCAGTGCCGTAACCACGGGTGCAGTGAAGCGGGACCCGTGGAGGTTCTCGAGCCATGAGCGGTTTCGGTTGTCGGTAGTCTGGGGGGGCTGTCGTTGCTATAATCCGGCAAGAGTGGTCACGTTGTGAAAAGTGTCGTTCGGACAGTTCTTGCCGGGATGTTGCGCAGGTGGAGGTTTTGCCATGCTTGACAACAGAACGCGGTGTGCCTCGGGCATGACGGTTATCGCGCTGGCTCTGGGGGGGTGCGCCACGAAGTACCAGTCCACCAACGGGGGCGGCGGATACATGGACTACCGGATCACGACCGATGTGTTCGC
>JAUXGE010000065.1 GCA_030622435.1 Planctomycetota bacterium | reverse complement strand
TGTTCAAAAGAGTACCGGCCCAAATCAGCCCTTTATCCTGCAATTCGTTGAGCCATCCGGCAACATGATCGGCGGCCTGCTCCGGGGTGTAGCTGGAACTCACCGCCACTTCATGCGCAAGCTCGAACTCTGTAAGCGGGCCGCTGCTGAGCCGACGGACCACAACAAGTTCAGGTTGGCATAGTGCATCAAGGGTCATATGCATGACATTTCTCCTCTAAGGGGGCATCAAGTTCTCCCTGCCTTGTTCCACCGTTCATGGCGATCAGCGACGTTCGCTGACCTTCAAGAGGTAACGCGACAAAAGGAGCCTATATCCGCACGAGCGGACTCCAGGGGTTTTTGTCGCGTAAACCAACGAAGGACGGGACGCCGGGTCGTACCTCCGTCGAACGAGGGCCTTGTCCTGCCCGGGGACAGACCTTCACGAAACTCAAACTCATCGGTGCGGAACAATGGCTAACACGTTGTCAGCGAGACGAGCAAGGCACATCAGGAGGTGTTCTCAGCGGCATAGTCAGAACCTTAACAGCCTGGGATTCAGCGAGCTGTTTCTCGCACCCTTCGAGGATGCTGCGATGATTCTTACGACAACCGACCCAAGGCTTAAGTACTGGCTGCTTGGGTTCACTGTCATACCGCCCCGCGTGGCGGCGAAGTTTCGAATGCGCGGATGGGCCTGGAAGGCCACCTCGCCATGAACATTCGGCCGTTGAGCCCAAAGAGACCATAGCGAACCTAGCGTGTCGGATTGGAAGGTATTTCTCGTGGCGAAGGTCGGCAATGGACGAGCAACGTGGTTTCAATCTGCTGGAGCTTCTGATTGCCGTCGTGATCATCGGCGTGACGATCGCCCTGTTCTGCCCTCAACCCATGTAATGAGCCGTCCCGAGGAGCGTGACGTGTGGTGTGCTCGCGATGTGGCCGTCAGGCAGCATCGAGGAGGTCCGCTGCGGCCGGGTTCACGCCACCAGCTCTCTTCCTCGGTTGGTAAGCGCGGCGGCAAGGATCGTTTGACCACACTTGTTCAGAAGCGAACCGGCCCAGACCAGACCTTTCTCCCGCACCTCGTTGAGCCATCCAGCAACATGATCGGCGGCCTCCTCCGGGGCGTAGCTGCACCCCGCGACAGATATCGGCGGAACGCAGTATCATTGGTGCGGTACAATGGCTAACACGCAGTCAGCGAGACGCTCAAACGCATCAGCAAAGGGTCGATAGCACCGCAGGCAGTACCGGTGTTAATCCTGGTTCCACATGTCGGCAAGGATCATGCCGACACATGCGGCGAGTATCACAATGACCATCGTTTGTCCTGGCATGATCGGTATTCCGTCTTGTACGAGCTGTTCGTGGCTCGTTGGGTCATGTCGACTGCAAGTACATCATGCGTGGCAAAAAAGGGCAGCCGAGAATTCACGGGGTGGGATGAGTCGTGCCGACGATCATCCCACGCCGTCCTCCCGGTGCGACCCGTGTTTTGATCGCTGTCGTCTGCGTCCTTACCTGCCTCTTCGAACACGTCACCTTGTTCTTCCTCCTCGCTCCCGGGGATGAACAGAGACTCGAAGTCAGCATAATCGAGCAGTTCGTCAACCGTGTCCTCGATGAAGTCATCGATAACATCCTCAACCGCTTCTTGAAGGGCTCTTTCCGCCGATGACCGGGCTGTTTCAACGATGATGTCTGGGATCGCCCCACATCCCCCAGCCAGCAACGCAGCGCATGCGAGCCATCTTTTGCGAAACACTGTTCCGTTCATGTTCGATCTCCTCGTCAAATCCTTACTGCCTGACCGCTCCGCTGATCATTTCCTTCATTATGCCAAGTGAGGCAATGTCGATCGGAATCACAGTTCTGTCGCTAACCATCGCCCGCGGTTTGGCCGGCCCCTGGCGCTGATCCTTTGTTGGGCCGCGAACGCGCTCGGCGCCGGCGAGCGACTTGATGGGCGTCCCGCCGCGCTAAGTAGGCGCTCATACACCACTCGCAACAGAACATGCCGTTGCACGCCAGCCCACAGTTCTGGCAGTGCTTTGTCGGACTGCTTGATATCTTGTCACCATGCATCGCGTGATCTCCTCTTTGAGTGTGCTTGCCTTCTCATGGAGAACGCGACTTCTCCTCCCCGAATCCGCACGGATCTTTTTGCTGGGTCGCGGTAGCTGGCATGTGCAACGGCGCTTAGGCCAGACTCGGGCGCCTGCAAACGATTGGACCAACAACACACTAGCCCCGGATTCCTCGTTATCGCACTCGCAGCCACGATCGGAGGCAGCGTTTCGGCTGACCTTCGGGAATGAACGCTTTGAAACTGCCTCGGTTCCGCACGGAAGTCTTGCCGGTTTACGGCAGAGGAGCGGTTATGCGGACCGGCTTGGTGAAGACCATGTTTTGTCGTGCGGACCATCGGCGGTTTTGTCGCGTCAACCCGTGGAGAACGGTTTGGCGAGATCGCCGGACGCATTCCACGAATCACAACTGTGGCACCGTCATCCAACGTTGATGGCACGCCCAAAGGGCTCGCGCCGGTGCTGCAGGATTCGATGATCGTGGACTTTCATTGTCCGTTGCGCTCGAGCCAAGCACGGCGTTTACGGACGGACGCCACTGCTCGGACGGCCAGAACTTAGAGCTGCCCTCAAGCGCTGGGATGTTCCCAGCCGGCCGTTCGGGAATCGTGCTCGGAGGTTGCCGGGTGGCGCAACTCCAGCCATTGCGAGGAGACTGAACCATGTTCGACTTTGGTTCCATTGTCCAGCAGTTGATGGCCGGGATCAGCGATCTGTTCGTGAACCAGATCATTGGGCTGATCTCTGGTCTGTTTGGCGGGCTGTTCGGCTAGCCGGGCAGCGTGCTCTATCCAAGGGGAGACGCAGGGGTGTCTTGACCTGGCGTTCACCTGGGGCCGGCGCGGCTTCGGGTGGACGCCGACTTTCGCGCTGCTTGTGGCGCAGTTGTGTTGTTGCAGCGTTCTTGCGGCGGCCCGCTCACAAGACGGTTTTGAATATACGAGCGAACAGATGAATACTAAGCGACTCATCTTATCTTGGCCTCGAGCTCTCAGAGACAATGTGGCCCTGCTGGTCGTTCTCACCAGCCTGCTGATCGGGGCGACTGTGGTCCGATGGCTGGGCGGAACATATGCACAGCTTCTTATGACGGCCGTGGTCGTCGGCATCGGCGGACTGCTGGCCCGCCGCAACCGCGCCGCCATGTATAAGCTGCAGGTAGCCGCATACATCAATCTCGTGGTCACAGCGTTGTGGGAAGCCTGCAGTTTCCTATTGATATGGACCAACCTGAGGTCGGAGTTCCTCCTCTGGCGGACCTGGTGGATCTCACTGATGGTAGTACTCGGATCAACGCATCTTTTTGCGTTGCAATTTGCCACCTGTGGCAGGAGCAGCCCTGCGAAGCGACTAGCCTCAGGCAGCGTCGTTGCGTTGACGCTCATGCTTGTGTACCCCGCTGTCATGGCACGGTTCCCGTCATTACCGGGCACCGCGTATCTCTGGGCGATAGCACTTCCCGCTGCCGGAACGGTTCTCGGTTCGATTGTGGTCTGGCACACGCGCTCCAACCGTGGACGCCAGACTGGGTGCGCTTCTCATTCTGCTGGTGTGCGATGGGTATCACTGTCCCAGCTGGCTTTGGTAGTGATTGGACTCTGCATCGGGCGAGCCACCGCACCTCAACGGGAAACACTTGAAGTGCGGCCATCTTCACTGGCTGATCTGACACGCGAAGAACTTACCGCGCAGTTGGATGCTGACCTCGGGAGACTCATGGTTATCGATTCAGAGGTCACCGACGTGGTCCGTCAGATGGAAGCGCTGCAAGGGGCATTCGACTTGGGGGTCGAAGCCGAGCAGCGTGATTATTACTTGCCACACGAGGGAGCTCAAATGCGAGCCCACTTTCGCAGGTTCCTTGCCTACCGTGCATCGCTGCTCCGCATCGTGGCAAGCTATGCGGGGCTCGATGAATTGCCAGACCCTCAGATGCGTGCGCGGTGTTTCACGCTGGGCCTCGCCGCCGCCATGAGAACCTACGAATCGAGTGTGAGAATCGTCCTGATGTACAGAAACCACATTCTTGCGCGTCGCACTCTGAACGAATCACAACAACAGCACGGGGTAGACGGCGGGATGTTTGACTGGGTATACGAGAGTGTGACCAGCGAACGCAACGTGAACCTCGCGTCGCGGATGTCAGCCCGATTCACTCGCCATCGCATCGAGTGGCGCGATGCGCAGGTCTGGCCGACTCCGGAGTGGGATTGGCTCGACACATGCATCGCTGCCGCTTTGGGCTACGTGAGCAAACACCCCATCGACCAGCGGTCGGCTTCCATGGACTTGTTCCTGCAGCGGCTCGGGAGTCAGGCCTATGCCCCGCTCTACGAGGTGCAATCGACCGTGGCAGAGTGGATGGGCGACACGCGCGTGGTCGACCAGCCGCCAGCGATCCAGGATCAACAGATCAGGAGAATCGAGTCGCAGATTAGACCCGGTGATATTCTGCTACAGCGCCGAGAATGGTACGTGGGGAACGCCTTTCTTCCGGGTTTCTGGTCACATGCCGCCCTGTACGTAGGGAGGATCGAGGATCTGCGCCGGTTGAGAATCGCCGATCACCCCACGGTACAGGCACATCTGACGGCGTATCTGGCACCCACATCCGACGGGAGTGACCGGACCGTGATCGAGGCGCTCAGCGAAGGTGTAGTGTTCAATTCGCTGGCGGTATCGCTGCACGCCGATCATGTGGCTGTCCTTCGCCCGAATCTGTCTGAGCACCAGATTGCTCGGGCCATCATTAACGCCTTCGAATACCACGGTCGGCCGTACGATTTCGAGTTCGACTTCGCCACGGCAGATAAGTTGGTGTGCACTGAAGTGGTGTATCGGGCTTATCAGGAGATGTTGGATTTCGACCTGGTTCGCATAATGGGGCGCAACACACTTCCGGCGGCAGAGATAGCCCGCAAGTTCGCGCGGGAGCGAGGGGATCCCCGCCGTGAGCTCGATCTGTTGCTTTACTACGAAACGCTTCCTGGCAGGACGTCCGCACAAAGAAGCACGGACCAGGCGTTCGTGACTACTGTTGTTTCGCCAAGCCTGGCGAGCGCGGGGGTTCCCACAGCAAAGGACTGAGCGGAGTTAAGAGATGCACAAGATAATCAAGCCAATCGATGTGTTCGTCGGAGAGGCCAACGACGGTCACGCTGAACTGGTGGAGGCCAGTCTGCTGGAAAGCAGTATCGTCAACAATCTTCACAGAGGCCGCAACGCCACGGAAATGCTCGCACTTGTTCGCCAAGCCCGGAGGGAATGTAATGGTGTGACAGCTGTTCCCCCAATTATTCTGATCGATTGCGAACTTCCAGAGATAGGCGGCGTTGGTGTGTTGAGGGCCCTCAAGAGTGCCTGGCGACATCGCTGGATCCCAGTCATCATGATGACCACTACAAATCACCGCCAGGAAGCTGAACAATGCCGACGGCTCGGGTGTGATGCATATGTCACGAAGTGGGCGGTCTTTCTGGGATTACCGGGCTTCGTGAGGAGAATCAGATTCCTTGCGGACAGGGCCGTATGTGGCACTACGCCTCATCCAGTCGTCTCAGGGGGCCATGACTGGGGCTTCAGCACACTTGATCTACGTTCTATGTCTGACGAGGCCCAGACGTGCCGCCACAGAAAAGAACGTATCGGGAAGGAGGTCAAAAATGGAACTGCTACACCGTAGTTTTCGGTTGGTCATACTTCTCTCCATCGTCGCGTGTGGTGGCGGTGTCATGGTTTGGCTGGTGCATTCCAAACCCGCTCCAGAGGATCACGCGGCACCCGCTTACGTGCCCGTTGTGGCCGTCCAGACGATTGTGCCTAGAACCGCGGTCATCCCAGTTGTCGGCTACGGAACGGTTCGGCCGAAGAACCAGGTTCAGATCGTTCCACAGGTGAGCGGTGAACTGGTCTTTTCCCATTCAGACCTCGCGGAAGGGAAGATCATCGCCAAGGGTGCGCTGCTGTTCGAGTTGGAACCGTTAGTCTATCAGGCACGTGTTCAGCAGGCTGAGGCGGAAGTGCGGGCGTTCGAGGCGGCACTCGCCCGCCACGACCAAGAGATGGTCAACCTGGAAGCGCGCATCATCATCGCGGAGAAAATGCTGGCGATTGACAAACGGGACCATCTGACTTCCAAGCACCTTTTGGAGCAGGAAAACGTTGGAACACAGCAGAGCTTGGACGCGACCCACCTGAAGTATCTCCAACGGCAAGACCTGGTAGTGCAGTTCGAGAACCAGCGGGCCACAGCGCCTCATCTGAAGAGCGAGACGCTTGCCAAGCTCGACGCAGCCCGTGCGAGGCTCCTACAAGCACAGCACGATCTGAAGAACACCAAGATCTTCTGCCCGTTTACCGCGCGGATTGAGTCAGTCAAAGCATATCAGTCACAGATGGTGACCGCCCATCTGTCCATTGCGACGCTTACTGACATGGAGGCATTTGAGCTACCCATCAGCGTGGATCCGCGTGAGCTTCGCTGGCTGGATCGGAAAGTACGGCCACAGGCACTCGAGCGGGAATCGGGCCAGCAGCGGTCTGAGGTCAACGTCGGTTGGTCCGTTGCAGGCCAGGAGGCTACGTGGCGCGGACACGTGGCACGCTTCGAGCGCATCGATGAGGTGACACGGACCGCCCGCTTGATCGTCGAGATCCGTGGTGCCGACATGACGGCAGGACGTGGTGCGAGGTCGCTCGATACCGCGCCCACGATCTCGATAGGAATGCACTGCCGGGCGGAGCTTCCGGCAGAACCGCTGGCCGAGGCGGTGTTGATCCCGTGGCAGGCAATCCACGAGGATCGCTGGGTCTACGTGTTCGAGCCGGCGTCCGACGAAGCCAACCAGGGTCTTGGTCGGCTCGGGCGCCGGGAAGTGAATATCCTGCGCATGATAGGTGACGAAGTTCTAGTCGACTACCGTGGCCACGATGATTCGCACATAAGTCAGCTCAAGTCGGGGGAGCAGCTGGTCGTGTCACGTCTGGCCTACCCTGTTGTTGGGATGCAGGTCGCACTGCAGAAGACGGTTCAATCCGCCCCGAACGGATGGGATGAGCCAAGTCCCACTGAGCCGGCTGAGTTCGCAACAATGCGACAGGAGACGGCGCGTTTGGCAATGTCGCACTCCACGGGGCAAGTTGCATCAGAAGAATAGTGAGTGACTGCCAATGATTAACGGGCTATTGACATCCTGCGTTCGCAATCACGTATTCGGGAACCTCCTTGCTGCAGGCATTCTGGTGACAGGTGTCATCGTCGGCTTGGGCATTCCGCGCGAGAGCTTCCCCGATACGTCGCTCGACTACGTAGTGGTTACCGTGCCTTACCCTGGTGCAAGTCCGACCGATGTCGAACGATCCGTCTGCTTGGAAGTAGAAAGGGCAATCGAAGGCATCGCCGGTGTCCGTCAAGTCATCTCGTTTGCCAGTGAGGACACCGGCCAGGTGTTTGCCGAGTTCGACCCGTCAGTTGAGCCGGCGCTCGAGCTAATCCGGCAGATTCAGCAACGCGTCAACGCGATTACCACCTTCCCTGAGGAAACGGAAGAGCCTGTGGTCACCGAGTTCATCGTCCGTAACCAGGTCATGAACATCGGCGTGCACGGGCCAGCCTCCGAGCGCACCATCAAGCATGTGGCAGAGCGCCTTCGTCGGAAGCTGTTGAGGCACTCGGCCATCTCACAGGTGAGCCTGTCCGGTGTCCGCGACTACGAAGTGTCGATTCGACTTTCGCAGGAGTCGCTGAGCCGGTACGGATTGAAGCTTCAGCACGTCGTCAATGCGGTGTCCCAGAGCAGCCTGGATCTTCCTGCTGGGACCATCAGGGCCGCCGAGGAGGAGATCAACGTCCGGACGCTTGGTCAACGCTACACCGCGCGAGATTTCGGAGACCTTGCGGTCATCACACTGCCGGACGGCACGACGGTTCGGCTCGGACAGATTGCCTTAGTCAGTGATTCGTTCGAGGAGACGACGGTGTCCGGTCGCGTCAATGGCGAACCTGGCGCAGTAGTCAATGTGTTCAAGACAAATCGCGAAGACATCAGTACGGTCGCTGAGGCAGCTCGCGACATTGTCGAGACACACCGTGCACAGCTTCCAGCGGGGATCAAACTCTCGATTTGGGGCGACACGTCCCGTGACGTCGAAGCCCGACTCCGGATGCTCAGTCAGAATGCCGTTATGGGCATGGCCCTGGTCATTCTGTCTCTGCTGCTGTTTGTCAACCTGCCTTCGGCGTTGGCTGTCGCGCTGGGAATTCCCGTGGCCTTCGCAGGCGCCGTCGCAGCACTTGGGCTGATGGGCGGGACGCTGAACATGATCAGCCTTCTGGGGCTGCTGATGGCTACCGGCATCATCGTTGATGATGCCATCGTGATAGCGGACAGCGTTCGGACGCAAGCTCGGCGTGGGCTTGTACCTGATCTGGCAGCCGTGGAAGGTACGAGGCGTATGGCGATACCGGTGCTTGCATCCTCAGCCACAACGATCATCGCGTTCATCCCCCTGATGTTCGTCGAAGGTGTGATGGGCAAGCTGATCTACATTCTCCCCGTCGTGGTGATCGCGGCCGTGGTTGCGTCCGCGATCGAGGCGTTCCTGATCCTTCCGGGGCACCTGCAGGCATGGACGACTGACGAGGAGGATGCCAAGTCACAAGAGTCCCGGCACCGGAGGATGCGCCATCGCCTTGACACGTGGATCGACGACTTAATCGTGCGCCGGTACCGTCCGGTCCTGCGGTACTGTCTGTCGGCCCGGGGGTTCGTTCTAGCCACCGTCATCGCTATGTTCCTGGCCTGTACGGGGCTGGTTATTGGGGGCAGAGTGCCGTTCGTGATGTTCCCCAAGACTGATTCGAACATCCTACGAGCCCGTGTGCAGTTTCCGGAGGGCACGCCCGTTGCAGTCACGCAAGCCGCTGTCGATTGCATGGAACGGGCTGCCAACGCGCTGAATGATGATCCCCAGCTGACGCCTGCAGCGTCGGGCCAGCTCGTGCGGCAGGTCCACGCTGTCGTCGGCGAGTGGGCTGGCTTCGTTCCCGAACGCAGCAGTGCCCTCGGTGAGGCCTCGATCGAGCTGATGCCGGCCGAGCTGCGGCGCGTGGACATCGCCGAGGTCATCAGTGCCTGGCGAAAGGGCATCGGCACGATCCCTGGCACCGAGACGGTGACCGTGACCCGACAGGAACCCGGGCCAACGGCGAAACCGGTTGAGATTCGCCTTCTGGGCGAGGACTTGGAGCAGCTTCGGCGCGCGGCGGATGAGGTTCGCGCTAAGCTCGCTGCTTATGACGGGATCTTCGATGCCCAGATCAGCCTGCGCCCCGGCAAGCGTGAGCTTCAGGTTCTGCCAAAGCCGGGGGCACGCGCGATCGGCGTGACGGTGGCCGAGTTGGCCGCCCAACTGCGTCACAGCCTGCACGGCCAGGAGGCGGTCCGAGTGCGGCGTGGGCAAAACGAGGTCAAGGCGGTGGTCAGCTACGCGGATCCCGATCGGCAAAGCCTCGGCGCGCTCGACAGACTGCGCATTCGCAGCTCAAACGGCGCCGAGATTCCGTTTCAGGAGGTGGCCGATACAAGACTATCGCGCGGCTACGCTAAGATCACCCGACAAGACGGCCTGAGGCGCGTCAGGATCCAGGCCGACGTAGACGAGCGCAAAGCCAACGGTGAGCGAATCGTCCAGCACCTGGTCACGGACTTCCTTCCCGGGCTTACCCAGCGTTACCCCGGAATCACGTATGTCATCGATGGCCAGCACAGGCGTATCGCGGAATCGCTCAGAAGCCTTGGACGTGCCGGCGTCATCGCTGCGGTGGCGATGTTTGCCCTGTTGGGGACAATCCTGCGGTCTTACACACAACCCATCGTCATCATGGTTGCAATACCCCTGGCCATAATAGGCGCGGTCTTGGGCCATGCTGTTCTCGGGTATGACCTGACTCTCATGAGCGTGTTCGGCATGACCGCCCTCGCGGGGATCGTTGTCAACGATTCGCTGGTCCTGGTGGATCGTGTACGATTGAACATGGCTGAAGGTATGAGTGTCCGTGACGCTGTGCTAGGTGCCGGGGAGTCGCGATTCAGAGCCGTGACTGTGACATCGATCACTACCATCGCCGGTCTGTCTCCTCTGCTGATGGAACGCAGTGCACAAGCGCAGTCACTGATCCCCATGGCAGTGTCCATCGCCTTCGGCCTTGCGTTTGCGACCGTACTCGTACTGCTCGTCGTCCCGGTCCTCTTTCTGATCGTCGACGACTTGAAGCGCTTCGTACGTTGGCTCTGGAATGGCAGCGTCTGTCCAGGCAACGTGGGTTCTCACGGCGGGCGGGGGGCACGCAGCGCGCCACCAGACACGGCCACACCGATTCCGCGGGCATGCTGACGAATTACCGATGACCTCTGATTGTAGCGACGATTTCACGGCTGAGCTCTCCCACCGCTTCGCTCATGGCTGCGGCTACACCTTCATAGCCTGCCTGCCGTGTGGATACCGCAATCCGTGATCGTCTTGGTGCAGCGAGCTCGTTGCCGTCAGGGCCGAGAAGGGTCCACCGGGCGATCAATGACACTTCGCCTCCGGGTGTGCCATCGAAACGAACAATCTCCATGGTAATCCGGAAGTCGACGGGGCCACTGCCTTTCCAGGGAAAAAGAACGACGCGCTCGGTCGCTAGCAGACCCGATAGGTTCTCGGTAAGCGCGCGCGCGAAGCTCTGTCCCAAAGGCTCCGCCCAGCGATGGAACTCCGCAAGCTCGATCCGATTGGGGCTCGTGCGTGTCACGATTTGTGGGCGATTCAGATACTCCGGGAACTCGATGGGGCTGACCGTGAGCGAGATCCCTTTCTCACCAGGCGCCGGCGGGGCACCTGCCTGCAACCCAACACCACTGGTCAACATGTAGAACCTCGCGGGCTTGGATTTCGCACATCCAGCCAAGAGCAGCGAGGAAAGCGTAAGTATGACTGCAAAAACCCGCCAACGTGCAGCGTGCATCACTATTCTCCCGGTGCACCCTTGCCTTGTAGTAAGGCTTCGGGGTGTTGTTCAAGATAATCGACCAGAATGCGGATGGAGCTGGCCGCCGCCGCTAGCTCCCTGAGAGTGTTAACGACCGAGTAGTACAACTCTGAATCCTCGGCTATGGCGTTCTTCGCGACAGCAAGCGCTTCCCTCGCCTGTTCCAGCGCTGCTTGTGCCGTTTCGGCAGTCTGTACGAAACTCGTTACGGCCGGATTGACCTGCCCGTCTACGTTCTGAATGAGCTTCCGGGCGTCCTCGATCGCAGGGTTCACCGTACCCTCCACAGACGCAATGGACTCCGTTGCCTGATCCAGTGCCCGCCGTGCGGCAGCGGCGGTTTCGTCAATGTCACCGGCAATCGTATCCACCTTGGCGTTAACGTCTCGGGCAAGCTTTCCGAAGTCCTTGATGGTTTCATCAAGCGAAGCAATGGCATCTCTCAGCTTGGGTGACTGGGCCAGCTCGTCGATGCCCTTGACTGCACTTTCGATGTTGCTCAACAGTCCTTGGAGATCGAAATCCTCGAACGCCTTTCCCATCTTTTCCACTGTAGATGGTATTGTTGGAAACTCGAAGCAGTCCGGATCGGCACCCACAAACTCCGCAGATGTATTGGGATAAAAGTCCAGTTGCACAGCGATCTGGCCCGTGACGAAACTCTGAGTAACAAGCTGCGCCCTGAGGCCATCATCGATCAGTGCGCGCATGTTCCGCTGAGGATCGCGGGCACGTTCCCGGACCGCATCGACTCGACCTTGTTCTAGCTCGAAGTAAACGGGTAATCGTACACTTTGATCGTCACTATCGTAACGCACTACGACATTCGACACCGTGCCGATCCTGATCCCCCTGAAGGTGACGGGGGCGCCGATGTTCAGGCCTTTGAGGGAACCCTCAAAGAAGGCTACGAACGGATACTTCTTGGCGAGGAACTCTCCGCCACCGAAGTAGGCGATGCCGGCAACGGCCAGGACCGCGGCCCCCACGACAAAGCCTCCAATCACCGTCGGATTTGCTTTCGTACTCATGAGTTATTCAGGCCGATCCTCCAACCGAGGCGGCCCATGCCTCCATTTCATTCCGCTGGCAAGGTTGACTCACCGCGCGTGAGGAAACGACGTACTTTGGGGTCCTTAGACTCGTCGCGTAACGTCTTCGGGTTCCCGACCGCAATCATGGTCCGTGTCTCCGGATCGAGGAAGACGGAGTTGTTCCCGATGGCGAATATGCTTGCAAGCTCATGGGTCACTATGACCACCGTTGCCCCGAGGCTGTTCCTGAGTTCGAGGATTAGATCATCAAGCAGGCGGGCGCTGATGGGGTCCAGCCCCGCCGAAGGCTCGTCAAAGAAGAGGATGTCGGGATCCAGTGCCATCGCCCGGGCAAGTCCGGCCCGCTTCTGCATACCGCCGCTGATCTCCGAGGGATAGAACTCCTCGAACCCGGCCAGGCCGACCAGGGCGAGTTTCAGGGCCGCGACTTCGCGGATGTCGATGGGACTCAGATCGGTATACTCCCCCAAGGGAAGCCCGACGTTCTCCGCCAGCGTCATGGAGCTCCACAGGGCACCGCTCTGGTAAAGTACCCCGAAGTGCCTCATCATGCGCTGCCGGTCATCCAGATCGGCGGCCCAGAAATCCTTCTCCCCATACAACACCTCTCCTTTTGCCGGAGATTTGAGACCTATCAGGTGCCGCATGAGCGTGCTCTTGCCGCAGCCACTACCACCCATGATGATGAACACGTCGCCTCGATTCACGGTGAAACTCAAATCGTGCTGAATCACGAAATCCCCGTAAGCCATCGTCAGGTTCTGCACCGTGATATGGGCTTCCTGCTTCGTCGCATCAACCACCATACACTAGCCCCTAAACACCGATGATGTTCGTCACAACCGCAAAGACCGCGTCGGTCACAATGATGAAGACAATCGCAGTTACCACCGCCGAAGTCGCCGCAACTCCAACCGCCGAGGCGCTGCGTCCGCTCTGCATGCCTCTCATGCACCCGGAGAGGGCGACGAGCACACCGAACACGGCGCTCTTGATGACGCCCATGGCGATGTCGTTGAGACCGACTGCCGCGACAGTCTGGTTGAAGTACTCGACGAAGGTGATGTCCAGCATGAAGACACCGACGATCAACCCGCCGAGCATGCCCACCAGATCCGCATACAGACAAAGTAGCGGCATCATCACAATGAGAGCGAGCATCCGCGGCAACACCAAAAACTCCATGGGCGAAATGCCCAAGGTCTTCAGTGCGTCTATCTCTTCATTTACCGTCATGGTGCCGAGTTGGGCGGCAAACGCCGCCCCGGTGCGCCCCGCCATGATGATGGCGGCCATCATCGCGCCCATCTCGCGCACCGTGGCGAGCCCAACGAGGTCAGCCACGTAGATCTGTGCCCCGAACTGCAGGAGCTGCACGGCCCCTACGAACGCGAGGATCAACCCGACCAGGAAGCTGATCAGGGAGACGATGGGCAGGGCCTGCGCACCGCACTCCTGGATGATCAACATCAGGTCCGATCGCCGGTAACTGGCCTTGCCCCGAAAGAAGGCCCACAACGCAATCGTGGCCTCGCCGATGAAACGCACCATTTCCGCCGTCGACGCGACCGCACGGATGACCTCTTCTCCGACCATGGGAAGGAAGGACGTACGCTTAACCCCTTTGCCCGTGCCCTTCTTCTCCGGGACGGCAGCAGCGAGGGCCAGGAGATGCCTGGCTCCGTCCGGCAGCCCGCCGGCATCCACCTCGATCTGGCGGTTGGCGAGTTGATCCTGGAGCCTTCGAAGGAATATGAGCAGGCCCGTGTCCCACGCCTCCAGGTTCTGCGTATCGAACTGGACACGTCCGATCGGCGGGCCTGACTCCAACTGAGCTTGAACTTCCGAAGGGCCGGGAACACCATCGGCGACATGCCAGCTACCCGTAAGCCGGACAATAAGTGTCCGGTTGTCCGGCCGGTCGAAACTCACTTGTGCTGCTGGAGCAGCGCCGCCGACTGCAGCGCCTGTTGGCGCTTGGGTATTCATCGTCAACCTCGGTCGTTGAACACTGCTGCGGATAAATGCACTCTATTGACTGTCCGGGTCACCAGTTCGATGGTCCTCCCTCGACGACGGCGATGTTGGCTGACTCGAGGGTCTTGCGCGCGGCCGGCGAAACCTGGTCGGCAGATACGAACACCGTACTCACGTTCGGATTCGATGACCGGTACGCTGTCACACCCTCAATCAACTCGTGGGTATTGTTGACATAGTCGTATGGGCAGACTACGGCGTGCGTACCGTCATCCAGCACCGCCAACGGCAGACCAACATACTCGAGGCGCAGTATCGGCCTTCTTTTCTGGATGTCAACCAGCATCTTGCCCTCGCGGATGGCCCCGAGGGCTTCGGCCTGGGTGCGTGCCTCCGCCGTTCCCTCCAGCAATGCCGTGCGTGCTTTTGCATCCTTCAAGGCCCTGAACTCCTCCATGACCTGTAAACGCTGCATGGTCGTGAAGGCCACGGATTTGCAGAAACGGGACCTGATGGACTTCTCAACTCCAGCAGCCTCGAGTTCCTTATCTATCTCATCATTGATCACGCTTGGTGGGCTGTTGGCGATCGTATCTTTGATCTCCGCCGTCGTGGGGAGCACACTCAGCCCCGGAACAATGGATATGGCCGCACGCGTGATCAGGCTTCCTCCGAACTGCTGGACCGCCATGTCATCGAGCAGTTTTTTTAGCACGGGGTTGGTCGTCTCGGGATCACAATCCAGCTCAGTCGCCAGTTTTCGGCGCTCCGGGCTGCCGGCGCGGCGGTCTGCGGGATCGACGTATTGGTTAACCATGCGTTTGAAGCCCCGAGGCGCACGTTTCAGCGATTCGAGCGGCTCGGTAAGAATCAGTACGAAACCTTTCCCCGTGTCCTTCAAAGGATCGAGGATACCGTTGACGGCATGTGGATCTTTGCTGAGCTTCTTCGCGGATTCAATCGATTGTAGCTCGCGCAGACGCAGGTCGAGCATATCCCTGCCTCGCGCTATAATATCCCCGAAGTCCGACTTGACGGTAAATACGTATGAGTACTCTTCCACCGGAACACGCTCGGCGATCCGGTAGTTCGACCCGCGAATAAGCTGCGGAGGAATCACCTGATCGGCCCGAAAGATCGGAGCAACCTCACCTTGAGACCGCGACGCTGGGGCCTTGGGGGTAGTCGCACATCCACATACACAAGCTGCCCCGAATACTGAAAGGAAAGTCGCCAACTCTCTTGCACTCTTGATAATACCATTCATCTTCGGCATTGTTCTCTTCCTCTTGGCTGAATGAACATCTCTAATACAAATAGACCTGTGAGGCGCTCCACAACACGTGGACCTTCTCAACTTCTCCTCCCGCAAACCCTCGTCAGAAACTCATCTGCATTCTGATCCCCGCCACCAATGCGTCAGGCTCGGCTCCGCCGCCCGGATCGATGATGTACTGAATATCCGGCGTGATCGTAAGCCGAGCGTCGCCGGAAGTTGCAGGCGGCCAGGGAGATGCGAAAGCAGGATAACATCAAACTGCGACAACGTCTACCGCCCTTCGTGAAGGACCGAACCGTGTCTTGTTCGCAGGCGGTGATTGTCTAACTTTGAGGTTCTCCTCCGAAAAAGTTACTGATGTAACCCCATGAAAGACAAGGACATCGGCTCTCCGTAGGCTAAACGGTGGTTTGAATCACGAACTCCGTTAGGCCTGAAAGGAGAAGCAC
>JAUXGE010000342.1 GCA_030622435.1 Planctomycetota bacterium | reverse complement strand
TCGGCAACTCAAGCGTGTTCCCCAGGCCGTCGCCAGTCGAGTCGATGATCTCGGTGATGACCCCACCCGGCGTGATCTTGAAGGCGTTGTGGCTGTTGTATCCAGCGACATAGGCGTTACCCGAGTAGTCTACGGCGATGCCGTACGGATCGCGAAGCGTGTTGTTTCCCATGCCGTCGCCAGTCGAGTCGATGATCTCGGTGATGACTCCATCCGGCGTGATCTTGAAGATGTTGTTGCTAGCTTGTCCACTAACGTAGACGTTGCCCGAGTCGTCCACGGCGATCCTGAACGCCCGGTCAAGCTCGTTTCCCATGCCGTCGCCCGTCGAGTCGATGATTTCGGTGATGACCCCATCCGGCGTCACCTTGAAGGCGGTGTCACTGTAGTATCCAGTGACGTAGGCGTTGCCCGAGTCGTCTGCGGCGATGCCGGACGGCCACTCAAGCGTGTTCCCCATGCCGTCGCCGGTCGAGTCGATGATCTCGGTGATGACCCCATCCGGCGTGATCTTGAAGACGTTATCGCTATGGTGTCCGGCAACGTAGGCGTTGCCCGAGCCGTCTACGGCGATGCCGCGGGGCTTGTCCAGTGTGTTCCCCGCGCCGTCGCCCGTCTCGTCTATGATCTCGGTGATGACCCCATCCGGCGTAATCTTGAAGGCGTTGTCGCTTCCGTATCCAGTGACGTAGACGTTACCCCAACTGTCAACGGCGATGCCGCTCGTATCGTAAAGCGGGTTCGGCCCGAAGATGATTTCCGTGACCGTCCTGGCGTTACCCGTGGTCGGGAAACAGGCCAGAACCAGAAGAACGAAGAACCTCGAGTGACGTGGTCGCAACATGGCCATTCTGCTCCTTTGTCTGTGATTATGGAGGATTGCGCTAGTGTCCGGCAAGCCCCAAAGACGCTCGATTGGGTTCAAGGATGGGTGGCAGGTCTTGATACTCTCGTACAAACCCCGTTTGGGGCGAAAGGGAGTATCTCCTTGACTTCAGCAGCGGCAGGTACGCCTCCCGAATACGAATGTCAGACGCAGTGATTCCATTCCTGGCTGGGCAGTTGTCATCCGCAGATTGCACAGATTACACAGATCGTGCCGCTCCAGACGCCTTGCTCCGTTTCTGTGCAATCTGTGGATTCTCTCCGCGGAACGTTGAACGAGTATTGGGGCAAAGCAGATACCGTCTTAGCGTTGTTTGCGAAAAGCGCTGAAGGGTGAGGTATCGCCGCTGAATGACCGGCCCCGGCGATCTTGACAATTGCCACACGCGAAGATCAAGGAGTGAGGGCCGTCTGGAGCGCCAGGACGGCATAGGCTGTGACCAGGTGCGGGTTACCCTCGTACCAGCGGTCTGCCTCGTTGATCCAACTTCCGTCGGGGCGTTGCAGGGAGAGCAGCTTCTCGCACAGCTCGGCGCGCCACTGATGGGGCGCGCCGTCGGCACCCAGAACGACCTCCTCTCCCCAAGCTTGCATGGCGCGGGAAAAGACGTGGTAGTAGTAGTAGAGTCCCTGCTTGGACTCAGTGCCGGGCATGTTCGGGTTGTGGTCTAGCGTGTAGTTGCGGCGTATCCAGTCCATGGCCCGTTGCACCCGGACGTCCTTCCGGTCCAACCCGGCGTAGAGCATGCTTTTGAAACCTGCGTAGGTCATCGAACCGTATGTACGCAGGCGCTGTTTATCGCCAACCGGATGGGTACCGGCTTTTGACTCGCCACCGTTTGCCGGCGTGTAGATGAAGCCGCCGTCCTCGCTACCTGCGGCGAACGGCTGGTCGTTGGTGGAGCCGGTCATCTGGCACCGTGAGACGAAAACCATGGCTTTCTGATACACGGGATCGTCGGGTGACAGCCCGCTCTGATGGAGCGCCTCGAGCATGAGCTGTGTGTTGGAGAGGTCTGGTCGCTTGTGCCGGCCGTAGCCTTGCCCGCCGTAGAACGGGCTCGACGTCTCGTGCCCCTCGCCACCGTCCCACTGCAGCTTTGCGAGGAACCGCTGCAAGTTCTTGATTCTCTCGGCTTGGGCTGGATCCTTCGTTGCGGCCAATGCCATAAGAGCGACGCTGGCGTGATAGTTCCGCATGCCCTCACCGGGGACGTAGATGCCGCCATCGGGCTGAACGAACTTCAGAACGAATTCGAGGCCCCGTCTGGAGGCCTTATGCCCTGGGCCGTAGTCGTCATCCTGGATCAGGGCCTTGACGACCAAGGCCGTGATAGCGGGATGTGATTGCTCGAAAGCCACCCAGCCTCCGTCGGGGCGTTGCGAGGCGACGAGGTAGGCGAGCGCCTTGTCCACGGCTTCCTGCGCCCGCATCCGCAGGTCCAGGTTCAACGGTACGTCATCAGCCACAGCAGCCGCAAGTGATCCCACGGTCACAAACAGAAAACCGAGTACAGCCAACGTGCGACGTTTCATGTCGATGTCTCCGTCCGTTAAATACCGTGCATTGTCGCGTTGATTATAGGTGACGGGCCCGGACGGACCTAGTCGCGTCGCAGGCGTTCAGCCCTCAGAAGCCGGTCTCGAATCGTGTCTTGCTTGCGGTCCATACGCTGACGCGGCTTTACTTTCGTGTCATTAGACACACCGCCCCACCTGGCCGAAGGACAGCCTCCACAGCACCGATCGACTCTCCCCACAACATCGTCTGGTGTCGCCCGCAGGAGCGTCCAACGCGCGGACGCGCCGAGGCCGGTTTCCCGGCGTCCTGGCGTTTGCCGGCTGAGGAGATTGTGTCTTTTTGTGAGCACGCTCATTTTTATCTTGACCCAAGCTCTACCGTGTAGTATATTATGAGTGTGCTCATAAAAGGCTGGGAAGCCAGGAGCGGAATGTTATGAGAGTGACAGCCAAGAAGAAAGAGGAGACGCGGCGGCGGATTGTGGACTGTGCTCGTAAACTATTTAATGACAATGGCTTCGAGCAGACCACTACTCGCCACCTCGCCGAGGCTGCCGGTATTGCAGCTGGGACGATGTTCAACTACTTCCCCACGAAGGAGGCCCTGGCCATGACCATCGTTTGTGAGGCGTTGGACGATGCCGCGACGGAGTCAGAAACGTTGCTGCGGAGTGATGAGGCGCTGGACGAGGCGTTGTTCGCCCATGTGGCCGTGGGGCTGCGGCACCTTGCCCCCCACCGTCACTATGTCGGCGAGGTTCTGGAGACGGCCTTGAGCCCGTTTGCCAAGGAGGCTGTCTGCGAACAAGCGCAGCAGCTACGCGTCAACCACCTCGAGACGGTCGGGGAGTTGATCGGGAAACGGAGTGTCTCTGAGACCGTGGCTCCCAGCGCGATGACCATGCATCTGTACTGGACGCTGTATCTGGGCGTTCTTTCGTTCTGGGCCACGGACGAATCGCCCGGCCGGGAGGACACGCTTGTGGTTTTGGACGAGTCGATGCGGTTGTTCGTCGGCTCGCTCTCGTCGGAATCGAAGGACGAAAGGGAGGTGCCCGATGTCGTCGACGACACCGAGAATCGCTGAATTAATCGACGCGTTGCCGGTCGAATCCCCACAGGAGGCCGAGCAGGGCGCGGCTTTGCAGGATCTGCTTCGCAGGCTCTCGCACAAGCGCGTGCCGATCGGTCGCCTGAACCGCTTCTGGGTGCTCGGCACGCTTCAGGCGAAGATCGCGGCGGCCTACCTGGCTTGGTGGCTGCGCACGGGCTATGCGGCCAAGGAGAAGAAACAGCTCGCGCTCAACGAGACGCACCTCAAGGCCGCGCTGAAGCTGTTGGGTGGAATGACGTACCTGCGCGGGGCGATCATGAAGGCGGGGCAGGTCATCGCCACCCATCCTGACGTGGTCCCGGAGCAGTTTGCGGATGTGTTGGGCCGCCTGCACTTCGAAGCGCCGCCTATGCATTACTCGCTACTGCGCGAGTTCGTGCGGAATGAACTCGGCGACGACCCGGAAGACCTGTTCGACGAGTTCGAGACACGGGCGTTTGCGGCCGCTTCCTTGGGACAGGTGCATCGGGCGCGGGTGAAGGGTTCCGGACAGCTTGTGGCGATCAAGATCCAGTACCCCAACATCGGACGGACCATTCGCGACGACTTCCGAAACTTCATGGCTCTGCTGAGCCCCATGCGGCTTAGCGGCGACTGGGACAACCTCAAGGCGTAGTTCGAGGACATCGCCCAGATGATGGAACGGGAGACGGACTACGAGCAGGAGGCGGAGAACCTGCGGATGGCCGGGTCGGCCTTCAGCGAAGAAGAGGGTATCGTCGTGCCCCGCGTTTTCCCGGAGTTCTCGACCCGCCGTGTGCTCACGATGGAGTACATTGACGGCGTGCATCTCGACCGGTTCCTTGCATCCAAGCCGTCGCAAACGCTTCGCGATCAGTTCGGTCACAAGATCAGTCTCTCCGTGCTCCGGTTGGATCATGGGAAGAGGCTGATGTACGCCGACCCGCAACCGGGGAATTATCTGTTCATGCCCGACGGCCGGTTGGGCTTCATCGACTTCGGCTGCTGCAGTCACCACAGCGACGAGTTTCTCGAGTGCCTGGTTGACGCGGAGCGAGCCTACCTCGAGGCACCCGAGGATCTGCGCGACGTGATTGCTCGAATAAACGAACTCACGCCAAAGCAGGCGGGTGATGACGCGCGAATGGAGCTGCTGGTCCGATTCGTCCATTGGGCTTGGGAGCCGATCGTGCACGAGGGGCCGTTCGACTTCAGTGACCCGGACTACTTCCGCCGCGGTGTGGAGCTGTACGGCGACACCCTTCGGCGGCGATACACACGGTCACAACCTCCCAACACGTGTCTGATCAAATGCATGTACGGTCTGCGAGCGATGTTGAATCGACTCGAGGCCCGTGTAGACATAGGGAGCATCTATCGAACCGAGCGGTCAAGGGGCTCTCGGCAACCCCGGAAGCCTGCCCCGCCGAGCGCATGAGACATCGTTGCTTTTGACGACGTACTACTCGTGTCCCCGCTCGGGTGGAAGAGACCAGCCATGCCCAGCCTGCGTCATCACATC
>JAUXGE010000099.1 GCA_030622435.1 Planctomycetota bacterium | reverse complement strand
GCCGCCGTGCGAATCTTGATCGGGAAGAGGAAATACACGAGCAATTGCGCCTGTGGATAGCGGACAGCACATGCCCCCAGCAGGCCAAGGACGCATCCGGAAGCACCAGCCGCTACACCCAGCGGCGAAAGCCATCCGGCCATGGTCAACGCCATATAAAACAGGCTGCCCAGGATGCCGGCGATCGAATAGACCACGAAGAACTTACGAGCCCCCAAATCACGCTCGAGCGGTCGACCGAGGAAGTAGAGTCCGAGCATGTTCATGAAGATGTGCCCGAAGCCCCAGTGCAGGTAGTCAGACGTGACCAACCGCCAGATCTGCCCCTCGAGCACGGTGGGCGTGGTCATCGCGCACCACGCGAAGATGGGGCTGCCGAGCATGTGCCCTTGCTGAGAAGTTAAGGTGCAGATGACGAACACTACAACGTTGACGATCAGCAAAGTACTGACCACGCTGCGACCGCTGCGCACGCCCATCGTCCCACGCGTCCAGACCGGTCGCGGCGGGGGGCCTGCCCTGGCATAATCTCTATCCTGCCACCCCATGTCCCAATTTTCGCCTGCCACCTACTCGATGCCGAGAAGATACCGCCCGAGGACGGCGATGGTCTTCCCGTCGATAAAATCGCCACCCAGAAGCCGGTCGCGTGCATCAGCTAGATCGACGACCTCGACTTCGATGCGCTCGGCTCCCTGGAGGTTCTGGCCTACCTCCGTCAAGTCCGTCGCTAGGAATGCGTACATCCGCTCGGTACAGATGCCCGGAGTCGTATAAAACTCCATGAGAGGCCGGATCTGACCGGCCCGGTAGCCCGTCTCTTCCTCGAGCTCGCGCCGGGCTGTCTCGATCGGCTCTTCGTCGGGCTCCCTCGTCCCGGCCGGGAGCTCCCACAACTCGCTCTCGACGGTGTAGCGGTAGTTGCGAATCATGACAATCCGGCGATCGTCGAGGATCGGCAGGATGACCACCGCCCCGGGATGGAGGATGACGTCGCGAGTCACCGGCTCTTGTCCCGGGCGTTCGAACACCCTCTGTTCAACGGTAAACAGGCGGGCGGCAAGTAGCTGCTTTCGCATGGATAGCCTCAATGGAGTCGCTCGATGCTGTTCCTGTGCTGCCCCGGAACGTAGCAAAGATATTATAGGTCTGAGTAATCCATGCGGCAATTGTCGCGGGATGGCACATGCATGCGGTGTGTGGCCCATGGCTCGGTGGCCCCTGGGTTGAGCCGTGGGGGACTCGAATTAACTGCCCGGGTCGCCCAATCCGCAATCCGCAATCGTCCCCTGGGTCGCTCGGTGGCCCCTGGGTTGAGCCGTGGGGGACTCGAATAAACTGACCGGGTCGCCCAATCCGCAATCCGCAGTCGCCAATCCGCAATCGTCCCCTGGGTCGCTGGGTGGCCCATGGCGTCAGCCGTGGGAGACTTGCTGTCCGTTGTTGTTGACCTCCGGTTTGCCTGGGACGTATACTGTCGGCGTGACCCACGTAGTGAGATGTCGCACGTTTCGGAATCTGCTTCTGATCGTGATCGTCGGCGGTCCGGTGCTGGGGGGATGTTCCATGCTCTCCTGGCTGGGGCTGGGCGATTCGCAGGACAGTTCGCAGCAAACCGCCGACACGACCTCACCCGAAGCCACGGGCGCCTTCCTCTTCGACAACACGTCGTCTAACGCCCGGCCTACCGTGCGGGTGATCGACCTCGCGTTCGATGTGGCACGGATCGACTTTCCTGTTGACACGGTCCGGCACTCGCGGAAGGTCTGGAACCACGTTGATGAGATGCGTGTGGATTCGGATCGGGTGTCGCGGCTTGCGCGGAACGGGCTGCGGGTCGGTGTGGCGTCGGCCGAAGCCTGGGATGCGATTCGTGCAATCGTACGAGCCGCCGATGCCGACGTACGCCAGGACCGGTTCGTCGCCCAGAGGGGCACGCCGCTGACGATCAAGCTCTCATCCATCGAGGAGCCCGAATCAATCTTCAGCTATTCGCCCGAGGGGCGACTCGTCGGCAAGACCTTCACCGAGGGTGACAAGCTCCTGAACATGGACTACATTTTTCACTCGGAACTCGGTGGCAGTACGGATCTCGAACTGGACATCGAGATCCGGCGCGATCCCGGCGCAATGGCCTGGCAGAGGCAAGGTGGCATCATCCGGCAGGTGCCCGCCTATGACCGTCACGTCTTCGCCGATCTGCGCATCCCCCTGACACTGCACACTGACGAGACGCTCATAGTCGGATTGAGCGACCAGGAGGGAAACGAGTACCTGCTGGGTAGCCGTTTCCTTATGTTCAAACGGTTGGACAAGCGGTACGAGACCGTACTCTGCATCACACCTCGCCACTTCCAGACACAGGGGGGCAAGGGCGGTCCGTAGCAGGTCCTATTGCAGCGGTTCTCATGTCACCAAAGACGACCGACGTCCATTACGAACATCTTTGTGAACATCTGGGAATGGCGCTCATCGCCACCGACACCGACCTGAACATATCCGCCTGGAACGCCGCCGCCGCGCGTACCTTCGGCGCCGCCGCTGATCGCATGATCGGAACGCCGGTCACACACACGCTCCCGCAAGAGCGTCGCAACGAGGCGGAGCGATCGCTTCGCAAGGTCATCGCCACGGGGGAGACGATTCAGCTCGAGTTCTCCCACCGAGATCCTCGAGGCCGGCGACGCGAGCTGGCTGGGACGATGGCTCCTGTTGTGTCCGATTCCGGCGAGCGGGTCGGAGCCTCGATCTGTGTCCGCGACATCACACACCGCATAGCCCTTCAGACCGAACTCGGCGAGACGCGAAAGATGGTGGCCCTCGGAGAGATGGCCGGTGCGATCGCCCACCATTTCAACAATATTCTGGGTGGGATCGTGACGAGCGTCGATTACGCTCGTGCCAGCGGCGATTCTGTGGTCCAGAGTCGAGCCCTCGCGCAGGTGGCTCAAGCCGTCCAGAGGGCAACGGCCCTGCTCAATGGACTTCTCGCGTTTGCAGAGGGTGACAGGCGAGCAGAGGATCTGGGCGACCTGACGGAGGTCGTGGCCGATGTGGCGGATGGAGTCGAGGAGCGTATTAGAGGTCTCGGCATCGAGTTCGTCTTCGAAACTCCCAACATTCCCGTGATGCCCGTTGCCCGAACCCAATTGAGCACGATCTTGAACAACATCATACGAAACGCGATCGAGGTCATGCCAAATGGCGGCACGCTGGGCCTTGACGTCTCGGTCGACGCGCAGTCCGTCGTCATCCTGGTTTCGGATACCGGCTGCGGATTGGACGAAGCCGCAAAGACCCGCATTTTCGAGCCATTCTGGACCACGAAGAACGACGACCTTTCCGGCGGGCCCGCTGCTGTAACGGGGCTCGGGTTGGCAATCGCACACGGACTCGTTCACATGCTCGGTGGCACGATCACGGTGACGTCAGAACTCGGCAAGGGCTCCTGCTTCCGAGTCACCTTCCCGCGAACAGATTTGGCCTGATGCCCGGCTGAAACAGTGGGGTGTGAACGCGAACCATGCACGTCGGCTTCCGATCACAGGCCTTTGAGGTGGGGAAGCTGCCCGAGCGCACGAGCGGATCAAACCCTGCAAAACGGATCTTTGTCCGCCTCGCTGATGGTGACGGTCAGTCCGGGGCGTGCCGCACTCAGTCGCTCCGCAAGCGATGGGAGGACGGGTCGCTCGCTTGCCCAATGACCGAGCGCGACAGCAGTGCAGCCGAATCGTTCGATCGTGAGGGCGTCGTGATGTCGGATCTCGCCCGTGACTATGACATCGTTCGGCGTCAGTGGAACGCGGAACGGAATCGTCCCGGCGGCACCGACGAGAATGACTGCCCGGCCGATCGCGCGGTCGGGCGGTCCGATGATCTGGACACACGCGGCCTGGGTAGCTCGCTTCAGTTTGCGGGCGAGTCTGCTGAGATTCGTCTGGTGTGGAAACCTCCCGATCCGGCCGATTCCGCCCAAGGTCGGGGGTTTCAGAGGGTATACGTCGAAGGCGGGTTCTTCATACGGATGTGCCTTGACGATGGCCGCGATCACGCCGGACAAAGCCCCTGCTGGAACGATCGTCTCGAAACGGGTTTCGTCGACACGTTCCAGACGCCCCCTCTCACCGATCGTCGGCTCCGTCGTGTCTCCGCCGAAGAAAGTGCCCTGACCGCTGACGCGGTAGCTGCAATTAGAGTAGTCGCCGATCCTCCCGGCGCCGGCGCTGAAAACAGCCTCGGCTACTCTCTCCAAGTGCGCGGGAGGAACGAACACGACAAGCTTGCACTGATCGACGGCGGGATCGTCGATGTACTCGAGAGGCTCGGTCGAATCTATTCCACACAGAGATGCGATTACGTCGTTCGTTCCGCCATCGGCCGCATCAAGAGCCGTATGCACTGCGTAGATCGCAACACCCCGGCGGATGCAGTCGAACACGATCGCGTCCGTACCGCTTCCACCCGACCTGAGAGAGCTGATGGGCCGGAAGATGGGCGGATGGTAGGTCAGCACGAGATCCGTCTTGTCGCGGACGGCCTCTTCGACGACGGCCGGTGTCAGGTCGATGCAGGTCAGCACTCGCCGGATCGGTGAATCCGGGTCACCGGCGAGCAGACCGACATTGTCCCATTCCTGGGCAAGCTTCGGAGGGGCAAGAACCTCGAGCACCGAACAGACATCGGAGAGCGTACAGGGAGCGGTTTTTTTCGTGTGTTTTTTCATGGCTCTCCGCACTCCTTCGCCACGCACGCGCGATATCCCTCGAGCAGCTTCTTCGCAAGCGGACCTACCCGACCCTCGCTGATGTCGTGCTTCTCGACACTGATTACCGGCATCACCTGCATGATAGCATTCGTAAGCAGGATCTCATCCGCGTCAAGCAAGTCGTTGATCGTCAAGGGAACCTCGCGCGTCTCGACATCAATGGTCCGGGCGATCTCCAGGACGACGCTGCGAGCTATTCCGGGAAGCACAGGCGTGTCCAGCGGTGGAGTCTCGAGCACGCCGTCCTTGACGACAAACACGTTCGTGATCGAGCCTTCGGCCAGGCGCTTCGCCGTCGTGAACCAAAGGGCCTCGAAGCACTGAGCATGCTGCGCCCGCCGCAGTCCGAATAGGCGCGGCAGGTAAGACGTCGTCTTGTGACCCGCGATCGGATCGCTTGGCGACACTCGATGGTCACACAAGGCCACGGCTACACCCCTCTCGTAAAGTCCGGGGGCGTAGGGTGTGAGCGGCAGGGCCGTTGTGCAGACGGTGAGGCGAGGAACGCCTCCCGCGTCTTCCCCGCGCATCGAACCCGCCGTAACGGTGAGTCGAACACGGGCGGTTGTGAGGTGATTACGTTCCAGGAGTTCCACGAACGTGTCCTCATCCGGAAGAACTCCCGGCTCGATCGGTACGAGCAGACTGGCGGCTGACCGTTTGAGGCGCTCCAGGTGCGCCGCAAGGCGGAATATCCGACCGTTCACGGCAGGCATCGTCTCGAACAGGCCCGCTCCGTGGAGCCATCCTCCGTCGTCCACGGAAACGAAGGCGTCAGATTCGTGGACGAAATCGCCGTTGAGATGAACGAACGGTGTCATGCGGCAGGCACCTCCTGCTGTTGCGGTGTTCGGCAAGGCCTGTCGCATCCGAGCGCACGCAACATGCCGGTGGCCTTGGCAATCGTCTCCTCATACTCGTCTTCGGGCTCGCTGTCCGCGACGATTGCGCCCCCGGCATACAGATGCACCTTGTCACTTTCCTGGACCATCGTACGAATGGAGAGGTTCAAGGACATCGAGCCGTCGAGCCCGATCCAACCGATCGACCCGCAGTATACGCCGCGACACGTGGGCTCGAACTCGTCGATGATCTGCATTGCCCTGATCTTGGGAGCGCCGGTCACCGATCCACCGGGAAACGTCGCCCTCAGAAGATCCGACCAGTCATGTGTTGACCTCAACTCGCCCTCGATGGTGGCGACGCGGTGGAAGACCGTTGGATGTTCTTCGATTTCGCCGGGAGAAACCACACGGACAGTGCCGTACGAACATACCCGGCCCAGGTCGTTGCGGAGTAGGTCCACGATCATCGTGAGCTCCGCCCCGTCCTTCTCGCTTTCAATCAACGCACGACGATTGGCAGCATCCACATCCGGATCGCCGGATCGCGGTCGGGTGCCCTTGATTGGTCTGGTTACAACATGCCCGTCACGCAGTTGCAGGAAAAGCTCCGGGGAGGAAGAGAGAATGGCCGTGTCATCCCACATGAGCAGTGCCGCAAAAGGTGCCGGATTCGATTGGCACAGCCGGCGATAAGTCTCGACCGGACTCGTTTGCGCGGGGGCGGTGAATCGCTGCGTGAGGTTGACCTGATAGATGTCACCGGCCGCAATGTACTGTTTCGCCCGTCGCACCCTGTCCAGATACATGCTGTGAGACATGTTGGGTACGGCAGGATTCGGCGAGGACGCATGCGAGTCGATGCACGTGGCCAACCCGGCCGCATGTTCCAATCGCTTGCGCAGGTGCGTGAATCGTGCGTTGACGGAAGGTCGTCGAGCCGCAAGCGGACTAGGCCACTCGACGGCAACCATGTACCATTGTCGGGCGCGATGGTCGAAGACGGCGGCAGCGTCGTAAAGGCAGAAACGCAGGAGTGGCAGCGCCGGTTCCCAGGGCGCCGTGCTTAAAAGCCCCTCGATTGTCAAACCGGCCTCGTATGTGACGAATCCGATCCAGCCGCCCAGGAAAGGAACCGGTGCGTCCGTGGTCGCAGACGCCGGGTACGCGGCGACGCGATGCGCAAGGGTGCTGAAAGGGCAATCGGATACGCCATGTTCCACCGACAGCACTTCGACAGGATCGTCGGCAAAGATCGAAAACCGTCCGTAAGTCCTGTCGTACAAGTAGCTTCCGAGGATTGATGGGGATGTGCTTTTTGAAAAACTCACAGCGGCCGAGTCGATCGGAATCTCTAGATCGACTGGCTCGATTCTGCTGCGGGAGCTTTGTGTAGTCACGGCGCTCATCAGGACGGGGAGTATAACAGAGGTCGGCAAGAGCGGTCAGGCTGAAGAGGAGGAATGTAGGGGGGGGCAGAGGCGGTCGGATCGTTCGGACGCCTTGCGCCCCTTACGCGGTGTCGAGCTTGCGGTGGAACCCCACGCGGGCCCGTTGACAGCTATTCACAGGGTGGGTACGCTGCTTTGTCGCTGTTCGTTCTACAATCCAGACACGAGTATCACAGCCGGAGGACTCCTCGTCATGTGTGCCAACCTTCGTCTTGACATGAACGGTTTTGGCAGGCTCGGTTTCGTTGCCCTTCTCCTGGCGGTGTCATCAACATCGGGTCAGACACCCCAGAAGCCGGTGATCGCTCATGGTGAGATAACCGGTGCAGATGTGTATGTGCGAAGTGGGGCAAGCCTGAACCACTATCCAGTATGCAAGCTCAACGCGGGCGATCGTGTGACCGTGGTGGGGGAGACGGGGGACTGGTACGAAATCCTGCCCCCGGACTCCGTGGTCAGCTATATCTCGGGTGACTATGTCGATTCGACGGATGGCAGGACAGGAGTCGTGAACGGGGACAACGTACGCGTTCGTGCGGGCTCGACCCTGCCCGATTTCCACGAGCTCAAATACGTGGTTCAGACGAAGTTGTCCAAGGGTGCCGAGATCACGATCCTCGGAAGGGAAGCCGACGGTTTCCTGCGGATCAAGCCGCCCTCGGGAACCACGGTCTGGGTCAGCCGGAGCTTCCTCGAGTTTGTGCCGGTCGGGGCGTCGGTCTCTTCGGGTAACGCTGCAACGACTCCCGTATCGGCCGGCACCCCCACGGGTTCTGGTGATGCTGCGCAGGGTAGTGGCGCCAAGGTGGCGAC
This sequence comes from Planctomycetota bacterium, assembly GCA_030622435.1. GTDB lineage: Bacteria > Planctomycetota > Phycisphaerae > UBA1845 > UBA1845. Next base: position 4,733 of record JAUXGE010000099.1, on the reverse strand, counting down.
CGTCACCGGTTCCGGTGCCGCGGATGGTGCGATTGAGGGCGTAGTGGGTGCCGGCGCGACACCCGCCGTGGGAGACGCGAGCGCTTCTCCTTTGGCCGCGGTACATGGAACTCCGCTGCGAGGCAGGCTCGAGGAGCTTGATTCGGCCGCCAGGGAAATGCTGGCCAAACCGGTGGCCGACCGGGATTTTGAGTCCCTGATAGAGCGCTACCGACAAATCAGTTCACAGGAAGATGACGAGTTTGGGCGTCGATACGCCTTGGCTCGCATCGACCAACTTACTCGGATGGCGGCGCTTGTCGAGACGGTCAGGAAGATGAGGGAACTCAGTGACGAGACGGGTTCCAAGCGTCGCGAGTTCCTGGAGGGTCGTGCGAAAATCCGCGAGATGCTGCCGCCTATCCCGAGCGGTGTCGATGCGCAGGGAGAGCTACGCGTCAGCGCCCTGTATCCGCCCGGAAGGCTGCCGTCCCGGTACCGTCTCGTTGACCGAAGCGGGGAACAGGAAAGAACGATCGGATATGTGGAGATTCCGGAGGGTTCGTCGATCACGGTGGATGACTTCCTGGGTCGCCATGTCGGGGTGATGGCTTCGGCCAAGCGCTTGCAAAAAGGCGGAGTGAATCCCGTTCCGATTTACGTAACCCGAGACCTGGTCTTGCTCCAACCGACGATGGCACCGAAGGAATCATCGTCGCCTGATTAACCGGTGCAGACCCGACTGGCTGACTGCACGTAGTCGGCGGCGTTGGGCTGTTCACCTTCCCCAATAGGGCTGATGCCGCAGGCACACAGAACATCGGACAAATGCCTCTCGAGAGCGACCGTGGCTCAGAGGTGAGGATTCTTCAATGAAAAGATACTGGAACTCGTTTGCGAGGAAGGCGGCGCCTCTGCTGGGGGCGGGCTTTCTGCTGCAGGCAACGGGGTGCTCTATCGACCTGGGTGAGATCGCTCAGGGCTTACTCACCGCGACAGCCGGCAATCTGATCACGAGCTACGTTTACGGTGCCTTCAACGTGTCGACATCCGGGTTTTTCTGATCCGACTGGTCGGCTGGTTTACCAAGTAAGGTTGGACACCCGGTGTCGAACGATTTCATGACGACATGATGCCATGCCAGCAGACCTTCTACGCGCCACGGTGATCGGCGATGGGGGCATGGGAACACTCTGCGCCCTGCTTCTGGCGCGCCACGGGTGCGAGGTCACTCTGTGGGGCGCCTTCCCCGAGCACATTGCCACACTCGAGAAGGATCGACAGAATGAGGAGTTCCTTCCGGGGCATCGCTTCCCGGATTCGATCAAGCTCGTCAGCGAACCGGCGGCCGGCTTCGACGATCCGTCGTTGATCATCTCGGCCGTTCCCTGCCAGTACACACGAAGAGTATGGGAGCGTTTCGTCGATTGCTCGCCTCGCAATGTCCCGATCGTCAGCGTTACCAAGGGCATCGAGATCGACACGCTCCTTCTTCCAACCGCCATCATCCGCGACTGCCTGGGCGAAGTGCCACTAGCGTGTCTCTCCGGCCCCAGCATCGCGCCGGAGGTCGCATCCGAAAAGCCCGCCAGCGTTGTGGTTGCATCCTCCCAGCCCGAGGTTGCGAAGCTCACCCAGACCAGTCTCAGCACCGAGTTCTTCCGGATTTACACGAACGGCGATGTGCTCGGCGTGGAGCTGGCCGGTGCCGTGAAGAATGTCATTGCATTGGCGGCCGGAATCTGCGACGGCATCGATGGCGGCGACAACGCCAAGGCCGCTCTGGTCACGCGGGGATTGGTCGAGATTACGCGGTTGGGTCTTGCGATGGGGGCGTCGGCCGACACGTTCCGCGGCCTGGCGGGTGTGGGCGATCTGATCACCACATGCATATCCAAGGTCAGTCGAAACCGCAGCGCGGGCGAGCGCATCGGTCGCGGCGCCTCGACGGAGGAAGCGATTGCGGCCACATCGGCCGTCATCGAGGGGATTCCCACCACTCGCAGCGTGCTGATGCTTGCCGAGCAATCCGGAGTCGAGATGCCCATCGTGTCGGGTATGGGGTCCGTATTGTTCGATGGCCGGTCTCCCCGGGACGCAATCAAGGCGTTGATGAGCCGACCTCTTAGGGAAGAGTCCGTGTGGTGACGGGGTGTCCGTGCCGGCTGTGCGCCGACCGTGTTGCCGGGCTTCTGATTCGCCGATCGATTACTTCGTGTCGGTACACCTTACCGCGAGCAGATCCTTCGTCGAACCCTCGTGCTCGAGGCGGAACCGCTCGTGTTCGACGATGTGAAGGCTGGCGCGAGCCAGTGCTCGGGCGTATCGGCGCTGTGATCTCGCCCTGAGGTGAGGTTGGACTCGTCGAACTCGGGCATCGAGCCAATCCAGAATGATGAGTACGCCCTCTGGTTTCAGGTGACGCCGCAACGCATCGAGAGTGGCATGCCATTCACGCCGATCGACTACGTGCAACAGCACATCGACGGCGGTTATCACATCGAACTGTTGATCGAGGTTCAGCCCTGCAAGGGTGGAGACCGAGAACTGAGCACGGATACCGCCTGCTCTCGCACGTTCGATAGCCGTCTCCGAGAAATCAACCCCCACGACGTCGAAACCCTGTTCAACGAAGGCTCCGGTTAAGAGGCCGATTCCACAGCCGGCGTCCAGGAGCGATCGGCTGGTCGTTTCCGGACAATGCCGCCGGATCATGTCCATGAGGCGAGATCGCTTTACCTCGTATTGCTCGGCGCTTTGCCGGTCAGTGAGCTTGACATGCCCCACGGCCTTGCGGCTCGCCTGGTGTGTCTGGTGGCGCGTATCCCAGTATTGCTCCGGTGCGAACTTCCGTGAACATCTCCTGCGAAGGAAGTGTCTGCCGACGGCTCTCAGAGGCATGTTCATGATCCCGGATCCGGAGGTTCAGCGCGCTAACTCAATCGAATTATCGGAGCGTGAAGCCGGTGGCTGGAGTGTGCCAGGTGCGAAGAGGGCGGTTCCGATTACTGGCAGGGCCGCTGACCACGGTGGAAAGATCCCCTGGACGTCGTGGGAAGCGCGCCGAAGTTGTGGTCGATCAAAGGGCGCTGCGGCGGTGACCGATAACACAAGTGTGTGAACGAACGTTGTCGGATGGTGGGATAGCGAGGTACAAACGGTGCGCGCCGTGGGAACATCGTCTGCTTTTTCTGACCTGCTTGCGTCTCGAGACCTGCTCCTGAGCCTGGCGTGGCGGGATATCCGCGTCCGGTACAAGCAGTCCCTTCTCGGAATCGCCTGGGCGGTCCTGCTGCCGTTGTCGTTGATGCTGGTTTTCACCTTCGTATTCACGAGGGCGATCGACGCTACCGCCGTCCTGAATTTGGACATGCCCTATGCGCTTTATGCCTACACCGGGCTGGTTCCGTGGACGTTCTTCAGCGTGAGCCTCAGCGGTGCCGTGAACTCCCTTGTGGCCAATCGAAACCTCGTCACGAAGGTGTACTTCCCTCGTGAGGTGTTCCCTCTCTCATGCGTGGCGAGTTCGTTCGTGGACTTCTGCATCGCAATGTCGGTGCTCGCAGGACTGATGCTCTGGTTCGGTCTTGCCGGGGAGTGGGAGTTCACACCGCGTTTGACGCTGCTGTTCCTGCCGGTGGTAGTTGCCGTACAGATCGCCCTTACGATCGGGCTCGGCATGCTTCTGGCGACGGCCAACCTGTTCTATCGAGACGTCCGCCAGATATTCGGCGTCGCCATACAACTGTGGATGTTCATCTCGGCCGTCGTGGTACCGGTGCCGCGAGATGGATCGCTTCTGGCGCGGGTTATCTCGATCAATCCATTGGTACCCATTATCGGTGCGTATCGAGATTGCGTGGTATATGGGCGGTTGCCCGAGCCGATGCCCTTCTTGTATGCGAGTGCGGTAGCGGTGCTCGTGCTGATCAGCGGGTGGGCTTGTCTTCGGCGTGCATCGTTTCGTTTTGCGGAGTGCGTGTGATGGGTGAGGTCGCGGTCCGCGTATCCAACGTGTCCAAGAGGTTCAGCATCGGCGAGACCCACGATTCGCTGGGAGGTCTTCTCGCAAGCGGAATCGGTAGACTGCTCGGGCGATCCGCGAGTCGGAAAGACAAGTCGACGTTCTGGGCACTGCGTGACTTGAGTTTCAACGTTGGTCGAGGGGAGGCGATCGGCATCATCGGGCCCAACGGCGCGGGCAAGAGCACTGCATTGCGGCTTCTGGCCCGGATACTCCGTCCGGATTGCGGCGAGGTGGATGTACGGGGTCGTCTGGCAGCACTGATCGAAGTAGGGGCCGGGTTCCACGGTGATTTGACCGGTCGTGAGAACATATTCCTCAACGGTGCTATCCTGGGAATGACCCGGGAGGAGATCAGGCGGAAGCTCGACGCGATCGTGGCGTTTGCCGGCATCGAACGTTTTCTCGACATGCCCGTCAAACGATACAGCTCGGGCATGTATGCCAGGCTGGGTTTCAGTATTGCGGCGCATGTCGATCCCAACGTCCTTCTGGTCGACGAGGTGTTGTCGGTGGGGGATGCGCTGTTCCGCGTCCGATGCCTCGAGCGTATGCACGAGCTTGTCCGGGGGGGGACGACGTTGGTATTCGTGACGCACCAGCTCGATCAGATGCAGTCAATCTGCAAGAGAGCTATAGTGCTCGAGCAAGGGTGCCTGGCGTTCGAGGGGACGGCACAACAGGCGGTCGGGCATTACCTAAAGGCCATGTCGCGTGCTTATGCACACCG